>NZ_JBFUHM010000007.1:0-142128 GCF_056402395.1 Peribacillus sp. P4_B1 | reverse complement strand
CTTCGGGGGAGCTATTAAAGTACTCAACAACCAATAAAGAGGGCTATCGCGAGTATAAATCACCCAAACACACTTGTGCGACATGCTCATTTTTATCTCAGTGTACAGAAAGCAAAGACCATCAAAAAGTGGTGACACGGCATATTTGGCAAACACATGTGGAAGAAGCAGATCATCTACGTCATCATCAAGATGTAAAAACTATATATGCGAAACGTAAAGAAACGATTGAGCGTGTATTCGCAGATGCAAAAGAAAAGCATGGTATGCGTTGGACAACTTTAAGGGGACTTAAAAAATTGTCGATGCAGGCGATGCTAACTTTCGCTGCCATGAATGTAAAGAATATGGCCAATTGGACATGGCGAGGTCCAAAAATGGCCTAACATAGTGGGCTCGTAGAGCCCCAATCTCCTAAGTTCAGGCAAAAATTCAAAGGGAATCTCAAAAAGGGGTTCGGAATTTTTTAATTCCGAACCCCTTTTGTCTACAAACTGAAAGGATGGCCGATGCCATCCTTTTTTTATTCTTTATTGACGACGGCCGCTTCATGAAGGGCCAAATCCAAATGGATAAGATCTTCATACGTCTCACGTTTGATGACCAATCGGGCTTCTCCTTTTTCGGCAAAGACGACAGCCGGTCTCGGAATCCGATTGTAATTATTCGACATGGAATATCCATATGCCCCTGTACAAAAGACTGCCAAGACATCACCGCGTCCGGCTTTTGGCAATGGTAAATCCCAAATCAACATATCTCCGCTTTCGCAGCATTTCCCAGCAATGGACACTGTCTCTTCTACAGGGTCAAGTGGGCGGTTTGCAAGAATTGCGTCATACTTCGCTTCATAAAGAGCTGGACGTATGTTATCACTCATGCCCCCGTCAACGGCAATATATTTACGGACATTAGGCACTTCCTTTTCAGAACCGACCTTATACAAGGTCACCCCGGCGTCTCCGACTAATGAACGGCCAGGTTCAATCCAGATTTCAGGCATCACTAAATCAGAGTCAGCAATCAGGTTCTGTACTTCCCTAACGATTTCTTCTACATATTGAGATGCCGGAAGCGGGTCGTCCTCTTGTGTATACCGAATTCCGAATCCCCCTCCGAGATTCAATACCTTTGGTTGAAACCCTATCGAACCATGCCATTCATTTAACTTGCCGATAATTTTTTGGGCAGCCAGAAGGAAACCGGTCGTTTGAAAGATCTGGGAACCGATATGGCAGTGGAGTCCCAGCACTTCCAGAAACTCGCTTTTCAGCGCTTGTCGAAGAGCGCTTTCCGCCTGTCCGTTAATAAGATCAAAACCAAATTTCGAATCCTCTTGCCCTGTCAAGATATAATCATGCGTATGGGCTTCAATTCCTGGTGTTACACGAAGAAGGATTTTCACCTTTTGTTCACGGCTTGTACAAATTTCTTCCAAAAGTGCCAACTCTGAAAAATTATCGACTACTATACAGCCAATTTCATAATCCAAAGCCATATGCAGCTCTTCTTCACTTTTGTTATTTCCATGAAAGTGAATGCGTTCAGTTGGGAAACTTGCCTTAATTGCCGTATACAATTCCCCCGCTGAGACAACATCGAGAGAAAGCCCTTCTTGATCAGCCAACTGAATCATGGCAATCGAAGAGAAAGCCTTACTTGCGTATGCAACTTGGGCTGAGATCCCCAATTCTTCAAAAGTTCTCTTGAACCCTCTTGCCCGTTCACGAATTAGCTCTACATCATAAACATATAATGGAGTGCCAAATTGTTCGATCAGTTCGATCGTGTCCACTCCGCCAATCTCCAGATGTCCACGTTCATTGACACCACTGGTTCCGTACAAATGCATGATAGCCTCACCTTCCTGACTTAAAACTAAAGATTGATAAGAAATGAGGCAGCCTCAAATAAAGCAACCCTCATGCAAGTTAAAAAGAGGTGTCTATATGAACAAGCCTCATCCGAATCAATCGATTATCCCATTGGATATTGTTCTCTATGACTGCTTCGTAGTTCGAAGGGAAAGACAGATTGGTTTAACTTCAAAGAGCCATAAGCGCCCTATCTCTTTGTGAAGCCTTAACTTTACCGCYTTTTCCGAATAAAATTAAATTACCACAACTTTTCGACAACATCAACCTTAAGATTTTCTCGGCTGCCTATATTTATCCTGGGGATGCACAATACTAGGACGCTCCGCAGCTCCTGGATAAGGTCTTCTTAATAGAATATGTGACATTCCCTTTGGCTGAAAGGGGATAAGCGGCCATAAATAAGGTGTATTTAACGTTTTTATACTAGTAAGCAAAATAATGTAGAGTGTGATGCCTATGATTAAGCCAGGCACTTTAAAGATAGCAACCAACACTAGCAATACTAAACGGGAAATTTTATTCGCAACCCCCAATTCTAAACTTGGAGTGACAAAAGTGCCGATTGCCGCTACGGAAGCATAGAGAACCACTTCAGGAACAAATAGGCCAACATCTATCGCTATCTGTCCAATCAAAACTGCCGCAACCAAGCCCATTGCCGTAGAAAGCGGGGTCGGGGTATGAACGGCTGCCATCCTTAAGAATTCTATTCCTATATCGGAAATGAAGATTTGGACCAAAGTTGGTATATGCGTTTTATCATTTGGTCCGATAAACTCTAACTTATCCGGTAAAAGCGATGGTTCCAAAGCAAACAATAACCATATCGGCAACAAATATAACGAAACGAATATCCCTAGAAAACGTGTCCAGCGCACCAACGTTCCAACAGCAGGTGCCTGCCGATACTCCTCAGCATGCTGCATGTGATGGAAAAGAGTGGACGGAGTAATGATGACACTCGGTGACGTATCCACATAAATCAGGACATGACCCTCAAGTAAATGTGTTGCCGCTACATCAGCCCGTTCCGTATACCTTACAAGCGGGTATGGGTTATATCCTTGCTTGACGATGAACTCTTCGATCGTTTTATCAGCCATCGTTATGCCATCAACCTCAATGCTATTCAATTCCTTACGAACGATATCTATTAAATCAGGATCGGCAATATCTTCTATGTAGCCGATGGATATATCCGTTTTCGAACGCTCCCCTACGTGCAGCATTTCAAATCGTAATTTTTCATCCCGGATTCTTCTTCTTGTTATCGCTGTATTAATGATGATGTTTTCGACAAAACCATCCCTGGATCCACGGACGACTTTTTCCGTATCGGGTTCAACTGGCTGTCTTCCGGGATAACTCCTGACATCAACAACCAATCCTATTGGTTTGCCATCGACAACGATGACTATTAATCCTGATAATACCTTATCAACCAGCTCATCCATCGTCGTTAATTCTTCAACCGATTGGTGTACGAGCAAGCCTTTGATTACATCAAAAACTTTTCCACTCATGATATCAGAATTCTTATTATGGATTAGCGAGTCCAGAATTCCAATGATGTACTCGGTATCCGTCAGGCCGTTTATATAGTAAAGATGAACATCTTTTCTTAAGACCTTTACCCTTCTTACTCCTAAATCGAAGCTGACGCCCAGACCTACTTTCTCTTTCATATACGCGTCAACTTCCGTTACCCTATTCGGAATCGGTTTCATGTTTCGAGGTTTTTCTGAAGTCATCATGACCACTCCTTTCCAATATGATTTCGACCGCTAACTTCGTGATCGGTGCTCCTCTTTTAAAATCATCCTGATGGGACATTTTTCCGATATCCCCTATCCCTACAACTATGGGAACTTGTAATTGATCGATGCAATACACTGTATCTCCTGTAATCTTGCCCAGTTCAAATTCCTCAGCACCGTATTTATCCACCCCGTTCGGTGTCAAATTACCATCCCGGTCAATACAGATATCCACCTTGGTCCATTCTTCCCTTCTAGTCTTTGAAGCGACCGCTATCACGCCAAGGACATTAATATCAGGATGTCCGGCAACTACCTTCATTGCCTGTTCGCCTGATCCTTCACCGATAAAACCGCTATCATCAAACATGACCAATATGGGATCATACTTTGCCTTTTTTATTAATTCAACAAGCTCCAAGCCAGTATATCGTGATGGATTACCTTGGGACATGGAGATACATCTTCCCCCAATTTCCTTGGCCACAAGCTCGACAGCCCGTTTAGCATACTCATCTCCATCCGTAATCAATATCACTTTTCGTTTGGTCACCATCTTGGGCCTACCTTTCATCATCAGGAATAGTTACCTCATAAACTTATAAATCGCCAAAATAAATCCATTGGAATAATGATCCGACTATTTTCCCCAATACGAGTGCCATTAACAGATAAATGATTTTCTCTTGAATACCGATTCGCTTAGACAGAATCGGAAATACATTCAGGACTTCAGTTAAGGCAGCAGCAAGCATCCCATTAAAGATCCCGTCTGCCAAGCCGATCGGAATTAACAAAAGTTTCGGGAGGGCAAGTTCCGTTTCCTGTAATCCGAACCATGTTCCTGCGACAACGCCGGCAATGATGGCCCCTTCGTAGAAATGAATCATTTTCATTGTTTTTGTCAGCTGAGTCAGTCTCGGAATCACACCAAGTACAGTTAAAAACGCTACAAAACCGGCACCTGTCGCGAAACCTCCAGCTAAACCGACAAAGATTCCGAAGATAATTTTACCTGTCATCAAGATGGCGCACGTTCTCCCTATTTTCATTCATGGTTACATAATTGTCCAAATCCTGCTGATAGTTGAACATTTCAACCTCGAGCGGACTAGGTTCCTCATTGAAGCGTTTTTTAAAAAAGTGATTAAAAAATAAGATCATGCCTATACCAAGGCCGAAACTATATGGGATTTGGATCAGCAACGGCTTTTCTTCCACTTTTCCCGTTATTATAGTAAAGATTTTTTGGTGTACTTCCCCCATACTTACATCCACATGAAAATTCATGATAGTCATCCCGCCGCCGACAAACAACAGGAACCAGACTAAGGCGAAAGTTAGGAATGACATTTTCTTTTTCGAGAGAATGACTTCGATGATCGTTTGGGAGGGCCCGAATGTCTCCACTTCAATAGTTGGATCCATTTTGCGAATGGCCATGATAACTTGAGCCAAATCAATGACAATAATATTCTTATCTTCCTTCTTGACCGTTAATAATATGATGTCCTCGATTATTTGAATCACTTCTTCAGGTCCGATTATCCTTGCAATATCTTTTATCCTCACCGTTTGATTTCCATTTACTTGTACACGGTTCCTCATCCTGATATATACAACTGCCACTTCCATCACATCCCGACCTTTTATTTCCTTATGCTAGTAGTATGGATTGGAAACAGATTGAAAATGCAGGAAGTGACCCATGTCCAGATATTACTAATTGATAACAAAAAAAAGACACGCTGCAGACAGCGTGTCTTTTTGATTTTCATTCATAAATTAATGAGTGGGGAAGAAAATCAGCTGAACCAAAAATATCAATCCAAAAATATAAATGAGCGGATGTACCGATTTTCCTTTTCCGCTGAATACCTTCATAAGTGGATATGTTATGAATCCGATCGCAATCCCTGTAGATATGCTTGAAGTAAGCGGCATCGTTAAAATGATCGCAAATGCCGGAAATGCTTCATCGAAAATTTTCCAATTGACTTTAGCCAGGCCTTCCATCATAAAACATCCTACGATGATCAATACGGGAGCTGTGATTGCTTGAACTGAAGAAATTGCCGATATTAATGGAGAAAAGAAAATCGATACAGCGAATAGGATTGCCACAACAGTAGCAGTTAACCCAGTACGTCCGCCTGCGGCCACTCCTGTGCTCGATTCAACGTAAGCTGTTGAAGGACTTGTTCCAAACATCGAGCCGACAGTCGTCGCAATCGCATCACCTAAAAATGCTTTCTTTGCACGAGGGATTTTCCCATCCTTCGTTAATCCTGCCTGTTCCGTCACGCCAATCAAGGTACCTGTCGTATCAAAGATCGTCACAAGTAAAAAGGCGAACACAACTGAATATAAAGAATGCGTGAAGACCCCGGCAATATCGATATCGAAAAATACCGGTGTTGGAGGTACAGATAAGACTCCATCAAAGTTGAGCAAACCGATAAAGTAGCCAATGATTGCCGTAATGATCATACCAATAAAAATTGCCCCTTTAATATTACGGGCCATTAAAATCAAGGTAATGAATAAGCCTGCTAACGCTAAAACGGTTCCAGGCTGATGCAAATCGCCAAGAGTCACCATCGTTGATTCATTAGGTACAACGATTCCAGCGTTTTTCAATCCGATGAACGCAATGAATAAACCAATTCCGGATGTGATTCCATATTTTAATGAGTTAGGAATCGCATCAATTATCATTTTACGCAAGCTTGTCACGCTAATTAATAGAAATAGCAAACCTGCTATGAAAACCGTACCGAATACGGTCTGATATGAGAGGCCCTGAGCCCCCACTACGCTGGCGAAATAAGCATTCAAACCCATCCCTGGCGCTATTGCAATCGGGTATTTTGCTACCAGCCCCATGATAAGGGTACCCATCACCGCTGATATGACTGTTGCCATGAAAACCTGTTCAAATGGAATTCCGATTGAAGACAATAAAGCCGGATTCACAATAAGGATATAAACCATAGTTAAAAATGTCGTAACACCCGCCATGACTTCTGTACGGACATCCGTCCCATTTTCTTTCAGGGAGAAAAACTTTTCCATAAACATATTTAGACCTCCAGATCTAAAGGAAACACCGACAACCGTTTGCACGTAAAGACAAGGTGTCCTAAAATTGTACTGCATCAACGCTTTTCCTTATCAATTATTCGTTGAAAGAAAGATAAAAAGGCGAATGAAAAACGCGACCTTTACTATAATATTCGTTTTTAATTCTAAATTCAACTAAAAAATGAATCCACTCATATTTTCATTTTTATCTACCCGGATCACTGAGGGAATTATTATTACTTTTTCCTAAAAACAAGATTTATCTCCAGCAAAAAAAACCACATGAATCACTGATTCATGTGGTTTTTCATTTGCTGAAGAATCTTCTTTTCCAGCCTTGACACCTGAACTTGGGAAATACCAAGCCTTGCCGCTACTTCCGATTGCGTCTGATCTTTATAATACCTCAGGAAAACAATCAGCCTTTCGCGCTCATTCAATTCATGTATGGCTTCTTTCAAAGCGATTTGATCAAACCAAGATGTTTCGTTATGATCGGCAATCTGGTCAAGAAGAGTAATGGGATCTCCATCATTTTCGTAAACCGTTTCATGGATGGATGAAGGGCTTCTGCTAGCTTCTTGGGCCATGATGATCTCCTCTGGCGACAGCTCAAGGTGTTCCGCCAATTCATTGACAGTCGGAACGCGGCCATACGTCTTTGAAAGCTCCTCCTTGGCCCTGCGAATTTTATTCGCCATTTCCTTTAAAGACCGGCTTACTTTAACCGTTCCGTCATCACGGATAAAACGTTGGATTTCACCAATGATCATTGGTACAGCATACGTTGAGAATTTCACTTCAAACGATAAGTCAAATTTATCCACGGACTTCAACAAGCCAATACAGCCTATTTGATAAAGGTCGTCCGGTTCATAACCTCGATTGAGGAATCTTTGCACGACTGACCATACAAGCCTAAGATTGCTATTGACAATCAGGTTCCTTGCATCTTGGTCACCGCTCTGGCTGCGTTGGATTAAATTCCGTAATTCCTCATCTTTTAAATGGGGCTGTCCTTTCTTGCTCTTCTGGTTTTTAACCTCCACATCCATATGCAAGTCTCCCTTAATTGCACAAAGCTCTACTTGTAGTTAAGTGCTTTTTTAATCGAATGATCGTACCTTCGCCCTTATGTGAAATTATATTGATTTCATCCATGAAGTTTTCCATGATGGTAAATCCCATACCGGAACGTTCAAGTTCGGGTTTTGTCGTAAATAACGGCTGTTTAGCCTCCTCGACGTCCTCAATGCCCAGTCCTTCATCACGGATGGTCAATTCCACAGTATCGCCTTCGATGACCACTGAAATGTAGACCCAGCCTTCCGGGTCACTCTCATACCCATGGATAATCGAATTCGTAACGGCCTCTGACACGACAGTCTTGATCTCTGTCAATTCATCCATCGTCGGGTCCAATTGGGCAATGAAAGCCGCAACAGTTACCCTTGCAAAAGATTCATTTTGGCTTAGTGCAGAAAATTTTGTTTCCATTTTATTTTTCATCTTAGGCAACCCCCAGTCTTTGCAAAGCGTTTTTTTCGGATAGTTCCATTTTAACAATTTTAAACAACCCTGACATCTCAAATAACCGCTTTACCGCTGGAGAAATTGCACAGACCACCATTTCACCTTGCTTTTTGTTTACCTGCTTATACCGCCCTAAAATAACTCCGAGCCCTGAACTGTCCATAAAATGCAATTCTTCCATGTTAAGGATAATATGCTTGATGTTATGCTTTTGAATAGCTGCCTCTGCCTGGTTTTTCAATTTTTCTGCTGTATGATGATCTAAATCACCTTTGAGACGAATGCACAATACGCGGTTTTTCGCCTCCATATTAATCGTAAGACTCACTATATACAGCCTCCTTCACTGTCTTATAAGGAGTCAAATTCTCTTTTTCACCTGCCAATTCCTTCTTACAGGCAAAACTAGTGGTGTTTCGCCTAAATTAGTAAGATTAACAGGCATTGCGACAATTTATTCTATTTGGCTTGGGTAAACATGCCGAAAGCCCTTTTATACAATTGCCACCAACTGGCATTTTCAACAGTTTCCTTTGCGACAATCGGAGATTCGACATAAACCTTACCCTTTTTCTTCAATTCAAGCGTTCCAATTTGATCACCTTTTTTAATGGGGGCATTCAAATCTTTTTCAATAGTGATTTTTTTTGTAAAATCCTTTGCCGTTCCGTTTTTGGCTGTCAAGACTGAAATAGGTTCACTTGTCACTCCCACCACGGATTTCTTGTGGCCTTTACTTACCTTTGCTTCACCTAACACCTCGCCGCGTTTGTAAATCGGATATGTGATGTATTGTGAAAATRCATAATCTAACATCTTGGTGACCTGAGCGTTTCGTTCCTTTGGAGAAACGGCTCCGAAAACGACGGCAATGACACGCATATTCCCTTTTTTTGCGGTTGCTGTCAAACAATACTTCGCTTCATTTGTGAATCCTGTCTTCAGTCCATCCACTCCAGGGTAAAATTTCACTAATCTGTTCGTGTTGACAAGCCAGAATTTCTTTTCGGTATTTTCACGGAGATAATCTTCATATGTACCCGTGAACCTTGTAATCGTATCGTATTTCAATAGTTCCTTCGCCATGATCGACATATCATGGGCCGAACTGTAATGATCTTTAACAGGAAGGCCTGTTGCGTTTTGGAACTTTGTATTTTTCAACCCGAGGTCTTTCGCCTTTTTGTTCATTTTCCTAACAAACTCTTCTTCCGAACCAGCTAGACGTTCAGCCATCGCGACCGATGCATCATTCGCCGAACCAATCGAGATGCCCTTAAGCATTTGTTCTGTAGTCATCTCTTCACCGGGCTCGAGGAAGATCTGGGAACCGCCCATCGATGCCGCATACTCACTAGTCCTGATTTTCTCCTTCATGCTAAGTTCGCCTTTATCGACCGCTTCCATGATTAGCAGCATCGTCATGATTTTTGTCATGCTTGCCGGTGAAAGGCGAACATCTGCATTTTTGTCATATAGAACAGTACCTGTATCCCGTTCAATCAAAATAGCGGATTTAGCATTTGCCGCCAGCTCGACACCTTTTTCTTCAGCTGCTTCTGTATGCGGGATGCTAAAACCCATTGCTACTAATACGGTTAAAAATAGAGAAAGAATCCGCTTCATCTCCATACCCTCCAATCTTTATATGATTTATTTTTTCCATCAAACCCATTTTTATACAAATAAAGATGAATTTAAGATCATATAATGGATATCAAGTAATAAATTAACAAAAAAATAAAAGAGGCTGCGCATGGGCAGCCTCTTTTAAACATTCATTGGGACAGACAAAAAGACCGCTCTAAATAATGAGCGGCCTTTTTTTGAAAAAATTTATTCCATAATCTCTTTATAGATCAAAGTAGGTTTTTCTACTTTCTCTTTTGAAATCGCAATGCTTTCATATAATTTTTCCTTTACCTTTGAAACATCTTCAAAATTACTGTAAATCGTCACAAGGGATTCACCTTTTACAACGGCTTCTCCGATTTTTTTACGGAGTACCAGCCCGACTGCCAAATCTATCTCTGATTCTTTTGTCGCCCGGCCTGCTCCTAAAAGCATAGCTGCCGTTCCTACTTCATCAGCGATGATTTCCGATACATACCCGTCCACTTTCGCTTCCAGCTCGAAAGTATGAGCAGCCTGCGGAAGTTTTTCCGGCTGATCTACAACCGAACCATCGCCTCCTTGCGCTTCTAGGAAGACCTTGAATGAGTTAAGTGCAGAACCATCTTTAATCGCATTTTCAAGCAGGGTTCTTGCTTCTTCCAGCGAGCTTGCCTTTTTGGCAAGGTATACCATATGGCTTCCTAGCGTTAAAGAAAGTTCCGTTAAATCTTCCGGCCCTTCCCCTTTAAGCGTATCGATGGCTTCTTTCACCTCTAAAGCATTTCCGATTGCGTAACCCAGCGGTTGGCTCATATCAGAAATGACAGCCATCGTATTTCGTCCCACATTGTTCCCAATGCTCACCATCGCGTGCGCTAACTCTTCGGAATCTTCGAGAGTTTTCATGAAAGCGCCTGCTCCCGTTTTAACATCGAGTACAATCGCATCTGCACCAGCAGCGATTTTCTTACTCATGATCGAGCCGGCAATCAAGCCGATACTATTAACGGTAGCCGTAACATCGCGCAATGCATATAACTTTTTGTCCGCTGGGGTCAGGTTGCCACTTTGCCCAATGACAGCTATCTTATTTTTATTTACAAGTCGAATGAACTCGTCATTTTCTATTTCGACATGAAAGCCTTTTACAGACTCCAACTTATCGATCGTACCGCCTGTATGTCCGAGGCCGCGTCCTGACATCTTTGCCACCGGAACACCTACAGCAGCAACTAATGGTCCAAGTACTAGTGTTGTGGTATCACCCACACCGCCTGTTGAATGTTTATCGACCTTAATTCCTTCAATCATCGATAAATCAATTTGATCGCCCGACTCGACCATTGCCATGGTTAGATCAGCACGTTCCTGCTCATTCATCCCTTTGAAATAAACAGCCATCGACCAAGCACTCATTTGATAATCCGGAATCGATCCATCGGTAAACCCTTTGATAATGAACTGTATTTCTTCAGTAGAAAGAGCCTTTCCATCACGCTTTTTCTCGATTAAATCTACCATTCTCATATTAGAATCCCCACTTTTTAAAGACACCGCTTCTAAAAAGGTGTACTTGTATTTTTTTGGAACGTTTTATATGTCTTTAACGATGTGCTTAACAAATTCCAGAAAACTGCTTTTCACTTTTTCCGTTGTTTCRATTACCTCTACATGCGACAAAGGCTGATCCAGAATGCCTGCGGCCATATTGGTAAGGCATGATATTCCTAGCACCTTCATACCGCTATGTCTAGCTACGATAACTTCAGGAACTGTTGACATTCCAACTGCATCCCCGCCAAGGATCCTTGCCATTTTCACTTCGGCAGGTGTCTCATAAGTCGGTCCTGAATTCCCGATATATACACCTTCTTTAATATCCAACCCGAGTGTTGATGCTATTTTTTTAGCTTGTGTCCGAAGGCCTTTATTATAAGCCTCTGACATATCAGGGAATCTAGGGCCGAAACGTTCTTCATTAGGACCAATCAATGGGTTTGCCCCCATTAAATTAATATGATCCGTAATGAGCATCAAGTCACCAGGTGCGTAGCTTTCATTAACGCTTCCCGCAGCATTCGTTACAATTAACTGCTCAACTCCAAGAAGTTTCATTACACGTACTGGAAATGTGACTTTCTCCATGGAGTATCCTTCATAAAAGTGAAAACGCCCCTGCATTGCTACAACTTTTTTGCCACTTAATTGACCAATGACAAGCTGTCCGGCGTGTCCTTCAACAGTCGATACCGGAAATTCCGGTATTTCGTGGTATGGGATCGTTATCGGATTTTCAATTTCATCTGCCAATACTCCAAGTCCAGAACCAAGAATCAGTCCTATCTCCGGGGAGCCTTCAATCTTATTTTTTATAAATGACGCAGCTGTCTCTATTTTATTAAACATCTTTTTAATCTCCCCTTATTTTATATCGCCCAATATATTTTTCCCGAAGGCAGGCATTTTGACATCAAAATTGGCAGCGACCGTCGCCCCGATATCAGCAAATGTATCTCTAATTGGGAGCTCGGCACCTTCTGTAAATTGTTTGGAATAGACCAATAATGGCACATATTCACGTGTGTGATCGGTTCCTTCATGTACCGGATCATTCCCGTGATCGGCAGTGATGATCAATAAATCATCCTCTTTCAGTTTTTCAAGGACTTCCGGCATCCGAGCATCGAAGTCTTCCAATGCCTTTCCGTATCCCTCTGGATCGCGGCGGTGGCCGTATAAAGCATCGAAGTCGACTAGGTTCAGGAAACTTAACCCTTTGAAGTCCTGTTCTATCGTTTGGATTAATTTATCCATTCCATCCATATTAGATACGGTCCTTAATGATTCAGTGACGCCTTCACCATCAAAGATATCCGAGATCTTCCCGATTGCGAGAACATCATATCCAGAATCCTTCAATTCGTCCATTACTGTCCGGTTAAAAGGCTTCAATGCATAATCATGACGGTTAGGCGTTCTTTTGAAGCTGCCTGGTTCACCCGTGAAAGGTCTGGCAATCACTCGCCCAACCTTGAACTCATCAGCCATTGTCACCTCACGAGCAATTTCACAAATCTTGTATAATTCGTCTATCGGAACGATATCTTCATGTGCAGCAATCTGTAAAACGGAATCAGCTGATGTATATACGATCAACGCACCCGTTTTCATATGTTCCTCACCAAGTCTTTCAATGATTTCCGTTCCGCTTGCCGGGACGTTCCCAATTATTCCACGTCCCATTTTCGTCTCAAGTTCATTGACTAATAATTCCGGAAAACCATCGGGAAATACACGGAATGGGGTGGATATATTCAACCCCATTATTTCCCAATGTCCAGTCATCGTATCTTTTCCTGTAGAGGCTTCTTTCATTTTCGTATAGTATGCGAGAGGTTGCTGAGCTTTTTCAATTCCCTTGATTTCACGGATATTTCCTAAACCCAATTTTGCGAGAGTCGGCATTTTCAATCCATTCATTTTTTCAGCGATATGGCCGAGTGTATCCGCCCCTTTATCACCGAATAAATCGGCATCAGGTGCTTCGCCAATTCCAACTGAATCCATAACCACAACAAATATACGTTTAAACGCTGAATTTCCTTTCATGAGTCATTCCTCCTAAAATAGTAAATCACTTTTTATACTCCCTATAATACCCTTATTCTGCTCAGATACTCTTCAATTAAATGAAATCACGAGAACGTCAGAAGTCTGACCTCTCTACATTGTAAACGATTACCCTTGATTGAGACAAATAATATATTTCGAAATGAAACAAAGTGCCATCAGATGGCGCGAGAATCGTCTGCATCCATTTTGCAGCCCGGTCCATAAAAAAAAAGGCTGCTCCCTTTAACTGTCTCGCAGTTAAATTCACAACCTTTCTATCATTCTACTATTTTTTTAAGCTCGCGGATGGAATTTTGAATAGACATCCTTGATCCGTACGTTCGTAATATGTGTATAAATTTGAGTTGTCGAAATATCCGCATGACCCAGCATTTCTTGGACGGCACGTAAATCAGCCCCATTCATCAATAGATGTGTCGCAAAAGAATGACGCAGTGTATGTGGTGTAATTTCTTTTTCTATTTGTGCCGATTTTACAAGTTTTTTTAGAATTTTCCAAAATCCCTGTCTTGTCAGCCTGTTGCCATGATGATTCAAAAAAAGTGAATCCGTCCTGTGCTTGGGGCTGGCCAATCTCCCTCGAGCCCCTTCCATGTAATGTTCAATGGCACTCAATGCCGTTTGCCCAATCGGAATGATCCTCTCTTTTTTTCCTTTCCCTACGCAACGGACAAAACCCATCGATCCATGGACATCCCCCACATCCATGGATATCAATTCACTGACACGCATACCTGTCGCATACATCAGTTCCAGCATCGCCTTATCGCGTAATCCGAATTCATCCAATATCTTCGGGGCTTCCAATAATGCTTCAACCTCTTCCATGCTTAATACTTTTGGAAGGCTTCGTTCCGGCTTTGGCGTTTCTATATGTATGGACGGATCCTGATTGGTTACCTTTTCCCTTAGAAGAAATTGATGAAAAGATCGAATGGAGGCAATATGGCGCGCTACCGTCTTCGATGATTTCCCTTGATCCTTCAAATGGACGAGAAAATGCAAGATGTTCACCCGCCGTGAATCATTCCAGTCGTTAATGGTTTCAACATCTTTCAGATAGCTCCAATATGATCTTAAGTCGCGCTCATAGGAAACGAGCGTATTCTTGGCAAGTCCTTTTTCAATGGTTAAAAAATGAATGAAATCCCTAATTTGATTCTCCATATTCATTACTCCCCGTTTAAATAAAACAACATTAAGCGTTCAAGCCATGCATCATCACCCGTATCAACTGCCTTTGATACTTTTACAGCCATACCTTTGGGCTCATCATAACGATGATAACTTTGATATTCCTGATTCAACCATACCATTCCTATATAAAAAAGAACAGTGAAGCTAACAAAGAGAATCATCACTTTAGCCGTATGCAAAACAAGCGATAAGGATGTTTTCATCATCTTTCCCCTCCCATTGGATCCTTTGTATCAATCTATGCCCAACAGGACAAGTTTTATACGTGTTTCGGCAAGGAGAAAGCAAAAACAGCCTTTACGTGAAAAAAAGCATTCTTCATCCTGATATTTTTCTTGAGATGCCTCGCAATAGGTTTTTAGCCTTTAAAAAATGCAAAAAACCTTCTCCATCAAATGGAAAAGGTCCGACTTCATTCACCTTTATTTTCTTCTTTGCCATGACATCGATGGCAAATGCCATGAAAGGTTAATCTATGGTCTTTTATCTTGAAGTTCCAGTCGCGTTCCACAATGTCTTCTACGTCTTCAAGCAGGTCTTCTTGGATCTCATCTACCGCGCCACATTCCACACAAACAAGATGATGGTGGAAATGCGCAGCTCCTTCTTGTCTTAAATCATAACGGGAAACCCCGTCTCCAAAGTTAATTTTATCTACTATCTTCAATTCAGTCAGCAACTCTAGCGTACGGTAAACTGTTGCCAATCCAATTTCCGGCGACTTTTCTTTAACAAGGAGGTAAACGTCTTCTGCGCTTAAATGATCCTCTTCATGCTCAAGTAAAACGCGGACGGTCGCTTCTCGCTGAGGCGTTAATTTGTAGCTGGACGAGTGCAACTGCTTTTTTATCCTATCAATTCTATTTTCTATTTCCATACCTAATATTCCCTCCCGCGCCGCTATCTTATCCATTATATCAAAAGAGGGAAAACTGTCAAAATAGATTTCTTGTTAATGATAAAAAAAATTACGGGAAGGGCAATTTTCCATCAATTACTCAATAAGCTTACGACATTTTTCATTAAAGAAGGGGATAGGTACGCTTCAAATGCAGCAGCTGTTATCAAAAATAACCCCGACAAAACCAACGAGAAAATATACCGTGATATTATCGGCTTAAGCGGCTCACGGACCTGCTTAAGGAAAATCCGGCTGATCATTTTCATTGATAGTGAGACGGCAAGGACGGTTATCACGATGAATATCGGGACTATGAATATATTTTGGGGCAGAATGGCGACGAACGATAATAAGAACCCACTCCATCCCATTTGATTGACTAAAAAGCCGACTGTGAATCCAACAACCATTCCTTTTATAAATAACAAAACCAAGATGACCGGCAAACCTATGACCGATATTCCGAGAATCCAGATGACGCCGATATATTTTATATTATGCATAATACTTTGGCTGAACATATCATGCGAAGATGCAAATTCACCTTTGGAAACTTGTCCGAAAAATTGCGATAAATAATAGAACAAGTCCTCCTTTTGGGTAAAACTCAAACTATTCACCAGTACTGCCCCAAAAATGACACCCATCAAAAAAAGCACGGTGATAAAGACATATAATGAGGAATGTTCGTTAATATGTTTCATTACGGCATTTTGTACGACAGATTTTTTTTTCATCTTTCATCCTCCCAACTCCGCTTACTAGAATCTATGTTTTCACTCTCTCATTTATGCTAAGAAAACTTTCCCATCAGCAGAACACCTTTAACTGTATTTGTGTTATAATTTTCCATATTAATTATATGGAGGCAGGATATGAAAGCTATATTAATGGATTTCCCAGAGAAGATTGAAACCCCTCGATTATATCTAAGGCCTTGTCAGCCTGGTGATGGCATTGACGTTTACGAAGCCATTGTCCATTCTAAATATGAATTGAAACAGTGGCTGCCCTTTGCCCATCAGGATGCCTCTTCGGAAACTTTAGAACGGAATGTTCTGAAGGCTTTTGCGGACTTTATTTTAAAAGAGGATATTAGACTTCATATTTATAGGAAAGAAGACGACCAATTCATCGGCTCCACTGGTCTGCATCGAATTAACTGGGATATCCCTAAATTTGAAATTGGCTATTGGATTGATACGAGGTACAGTAAACAAGGGTACATAACGGAAGCGATAGAGAAGTTAACCAAATTCGCTTTTTACCATTATGGTGCTAAGCGGGTCGAAATCCGCTGTGACCCTAAGAATATTGCCAGCAGACGGATTCCCGAGAAGCTAGGGTATACCTTTGAAGGAACTTTGCGGTATGACTGTCTTAGTGCAGATGGCAAGGAATTGCGGGACACCTCAATTTATGCAAAAACAACATACTAAAAAAAGTCCTGACAGTTAACCATCTCATCTGTCAGGACTTTTTTTCAGGTTAGCTTTCCTTTTTGACCTTTCCATACTTGCCTCCGCCCCCCACTTCAAAAGAAAGCGTCCCTTTCCTTGCAGAATCGATGTAGCCCGCCAATTTTTCAGGAACGATTTCCATGAGCTGTTCAAGCGTAACTTCATGAAGGATATTCATCTCGGTTCCAAATGCCACCAGCAGTTTTTCCATGGATTTAGGTCCAAGGCCTGGGATGAAATCAAGTGGTACTTGGTGGATATATGGCGGTCTTTCCCTCCCATATCTTCCGTTCATTTTGGAAATGGAGAGTTCTTTGATCCGGGATGACACCCCTTTTATAATGGACTTATTACCACACTCAGGACATTTTTCACTATCCCCCAATACCTGGTGTAAACACCCTGAACATACGGTTTGATGATACTTTCCCAATAAGGGGTTCAAACCATAATTGACGGTTACTTTTCGATTTTCTTTTTCTTGAAGTGCTTTTGCCAACTCATTGAAACTTGGTTCTTCAAGCTGGATTTTTTGATATTCACGAGCGATTTTCCCAAGCGAATGCGCATCAGAATTTGTCACGAATACATAGGATTCCAACTCTTCGATATCCTTGACCATTTCTGTATCTGAACTTAAACCAAGTTCGATGGCATCAATTAGCTCCGGGTCTAATACTTCAGTCAGACTGGATCGCACCCCTTTCCCGTATAAGCTTTTAAATGGGGTGAAAACATGTGCCGGGATAAACAGGCCGCCCAATGACTTCACCATCTTTTGTAACGTTCTTCCATCACAATAAATCCTTTGCGAGCTTAATGTGATATTTTTAACATGGCCGCTCATCCATGATGAGAATTCCTTCATCGCTTTTAAAGTGGGAAAATAGGCGAGGACATGGATTGGTCCATTACAATTCTGATCATAAATTTCTATCTCCGAGCCTGGAATGATGGTTGTATTCTTGTATTGAAGACCGCCTTCAATCTTTTCCGTGATTTCGCCATCCTGAATTCCCGCTTCGATCTCTTCGATAATTTCAGGAGAATGGCAATCGATTATCCCAATTAGATCAAGGCCCTTTCTTTCACTTGCCACTTGCAGCACATTGCTGAAGGTTAACGTTTTAGCACCTGTTATTTTCACGGCCCTTCCGCTTCTCGTTCTGCCAATATGGATATGGAGATCAGCGTAAAACTCTTTCATTTATGATGTCGCCTTTTTCAACATCAGATACTGAACGGCATATGCCGTTTTGGCATCCTGGATCTTTCCTTCAGCCATATAAGTTTGGGCTTCCTCCAACGTGAGTTCCATCATCTCGACAAATTCATCTTCATCCAGCGGGGCCGCATTTTCTTTCTTTGTCAAATTGTGGGCCACATACAGGTGAACCAATTCATCGGCGAAACCTGGGGATGTATAGAAGGATATGATGTGCTCCATTTTTTCGCATTCATAACCTGTCTCCTCTTCAAGCTCCCGTTTTGCCGATAGGACCGGTTCTTCGCCTTTTTCCAGCTTTCCTGCAGGGATTTCCACCAAACTTCTCTCCAACGCTTTACGGTACTGTTCAACCATGATGATTTTATTTTCTGCCGTAAGAGCTATGATGGCAACTGCTCCCGGATGTTTCACTATTTCACGTTTACCCGTTTTCCCATCAGGAAGCTCTACATCATCCACTTGCAGGCTGATTACCTTTCCTGTGAAGATTTTTTCCGAAGACAGCGTTTTTTCTTCAAATTTTTTCATCCTGACCACTCCTTGTTCTAATTTCAGCATGATTCCTCATACATTTTACCATAATAGAGAGGGAGGGCGATTTAATGAAGGTTTACGTATTGGAAAAAAGCGTTACTTTATCCGGAAAGAGTTGGGAAATCATTCAAAAACTAAAACAATTGCAAAATCAATATGTCTATATCAATGATTGGATTGCCGACATACACCATCAGGTGCCACCCACTCCTTTAAAACGGATCAAGTGAATTCTTTGAGTGGAATGGATTTCTCCTTTACAATGAATGTAAAGGGAGTGGATAACATGAAAAAACGCAAACTAGGGAATTCAGAAATGCTAGTATCTGAAATCGGGCTCGGATGCATGTCATTGGGGACTGTTGAAAATCAGGCATCCGAAATCATACAGGCCGCTTTAGATGAAGGAATCAATTATTTTGATACTGCTGACTTATATGATTTCGGTATGAATGAAGAAATCGTCGGAAAGAATTTAAAATCGGTCCGCGATAAGGTATACATAGCCACCAAGGTTGGAAACCGTTGGAATGAAAATAAGGATGCCTGGAGCTGGGATCCATCCGGCGCTCATATTAAAACGGCAGTAAAAGATAGCTTAAAGCGATTGGGGACTGATTATATTGATCTTTATCAGTTACATGGCGGCACCATTTCAGACAATATCGAAGAAACGGTGGAAGCATTTGAAGATTTGAAAAAAGAAGGCTATATCCGATATTATGGAATTTCCTCGATTCGTCCGAATGTCATCAAGGAATTCACTGAAAAGTCTGAGCTTGATTCCGTGATGATGCAGTATAATCTGCTCGACCGCCGCCCAGAAGAGTGGCTGTCCCTTTTGGCCAACAAACAGATCAGCATGATCGCCCGTGGCCCCCTTGCCAAAGGGCTGCTCAGTGAAAAAATGCTTGAAAAGGCAAATGAGGATGGATACCTTGACTATAGCTATCACGAACTTAAAGATTTGCTTCCGCAAATAAAGGACAAACTTTCTGATAGGAAGCTTAATGAAACGGCACTTCAATATGTTTTGTCCCATCAAAGCGTCGCTACCGTTGTACCAGGCGCAAGCTCGGTACAGCAACTCCGTGAAAACTGCCAGGCCGCTAACAGCTCCTCACTGTCCAAAACCGAGCTTGATATCCTGAAGCAGTTGACCAAAGCGAACAAATATGAAAGTCACCGGGAATAAAAAATGATGAACTGAACTGATTGTTTCAAAGGACGTTTTGTAGGCTGCCTTACCTCGTTAAACCAACGGGAGGGGCAGCCTATTTCCGTTCCATCGTTTTATCGTTTACTTCGCCTGATTCAGTACCGTTTTCAAGTTTCCCATCATTCTAATCCGATCTGAGTGGGTTCGCTCACGGGAATGCGCTCCTTCGTCATGCAGGATTGCATCTCGCTGAAGCAAGCTCTGGGAAGTGGAAAGGCCAAATTGTTCTTTCCAAACGTGGAAGATCACGCCTGCGGCGTTACCTCTTCCTTGCGACCATGAGTCTGGTGGTGAAGAAGATTAAGAAAATGAAATCCAACATGAAACTTTGTGGAAAACTCGCCCGTGTCCTAGTAGGGATTGCTCGTAATGGCTCTGTCTATAAACCGGAAATGGTATTCCCTCTTGAACAACTAACAGCGTAAATTTACATTCACATACGAAGTACTGGATATATAGAACAAAAGGGCAATGACCCGTTCCGTTAGCAAAACCAGCCTCCACCCCTTGGATATGCATGACGAAGGAATAAAAGGGCATAGGATTATGACCCGTTGAGACATGGGAGGGAAAGCCTCCAGGGGCAGCGTGGAGAATGCATGCAGTATATGTAAGAATATGGGGTTTTCGATAGATCCCCTATTTCAATCTGCCCTCAGAGTATCAAAACGGTCCTATCTCTTTCGTTCATCTAAAGCAACCTATACTATGTGGTTTGAAATCCTGCGAATAAGCGAGTATTCGAGAGCATTGTCTATTAATGTAATTTAAATAACGCATCCTTCAATATCCCCCTTGAATTTCCTATTATTCTTTTTCGCTCTTTACTTCATACAATTATCCAACTAGATTTTTCGTATTCGTGTCTTCCTCCACTGTGGAACCTTGTTTTCTTGTTATGGCACTGACAACTAACGTTACAACAATATTGATAATTAATACGGCTAATCCGATATCTAAATCCTTGATTACTTGTGGAAGGGAGGGGAAAAATGTTGCAAGTGACGTTTCTGTAATAGTTAAATATACGACGATCATAATACTGACAATCATTCCGGAAAAAGCCCCCTGAACGGTAACAGGATTCCTTTTCCAAAGACTAAAAATCAGTGCAGGAGATAACTGTGCCATAAAACTATAAGACAAGAGATATAGCGTAAGAATGTTGTTTCCGCCATTGAATGTAAAGTAAAGTGCCACCAAAGCAATGACAGGCACCAACATTTTGCTCAACTTTACCAACTGTTGATCAGTTGTGTTTGGTTTCCATACTTTATAGATGTTTTTAGAAAGAATCGTTGCAGTTGCCGTCAATATTAATGAACTTGGGATAAGAGCGGCCATTGCTCCAGCTGCCCCAATCACACCAACAAACCAAGGATCAAAAGACATTTTAGCCATTTTAAACACGGCTAAATCTGCATCTGTACCATTTAAATCTGGAACTTGAATAATAGCGGAAAAGCCGATAAGCAAGGAAAAAACAATAATGATCTGATAAATGGGCATTACCCCCGCATTCACACGCAGTGATTTAGCACTTTTAGCCGAGAACACCCCCGCTAGCATATGTGGAAACATGTAAAAGCCTAGTGCAGTCATGATCGTTGCAGAAACAAACCATGATATACTCAACCCTTGTTCAGGGAATAGTAAAAATTCACTTTTTTCCGTATTGATTGCTTCAAACATCGGACGTATTCCGTCGTAATAATGAAAAGGAAAATAAAATCCCATAAAGACGATCACAGCCAGGATTAGAATATCTTTAATAATCGCTGTCCATGCGGCCCCATGCATCCCTGATATCGTTACATAAATTGTGACGGCAATCACCCCTACCACTATCGCCATGTTGGGAGAAATCGAACCATAGGATGCTTGGGATACAATAATTCCTAACCCTTTTAACTGCATCACCAAATACGGGATAATGGCAATAACACTTATTATTGCTACTAGAACGCCGAGAGCCGGGCTATTATACTTTTTTTCATAGAAGTCTGATTGGGAGAGGACATTATTTTTCTTCGCAAACTTCCAAATGGGTGGCAACAACCAGTAAGCGATTACAAAATAGAAGCAATTAAAAGCGTATAGGGCTGTGGGCATACCAGATCTATAGACACCACCACTTGCTCCTAGAAAAGTATAAGTAGTAAACATCTCACCCGCTAGCAAAAAGAACAGCAATATACTTCCAAAACCCCGTCCCCCGACAGACCACTGTTCCATATTCATTTCTTTCCCTTTACCAGCCTGTAGTCCTAACCATATACACAAAACTAGGAAAAAGAGTATTACTAGAAGGGCTGCATTCATAATTCTTCTTCCTCCTTATTTGAGGGATCCAGTTTATTAGCAATGATCAAAAACAAAGATGTCAGACAAACCCAGCATATAGCCCAAAAAAGGACAAATGGCAATCCAAGTACATAGGGTTCCACTCGATTAACCACAATAAGTGAACCCAAGGCAGGTATAATAGTTAATATAAAAATCTTCTTTTTCATCTTCCATCTCCTCATTTAGAATACGTACATGTATATATGGTTGTTGTATCTTACAATTCAAAACAGGTTAGTGGATGTATGGATGGGAAATGGCCCTACAATAATCTGAATATTCAATCAGTATTAAGTGCAATGATTAAATAGAAATATCACGACCGAGAAGAATTGGGAGAGCAGGCATTAATGTTATGTGCCTATTAAGTTTCTTTATTTCATTCCCCTAAAAGTTCTGCAGATGATCCTGAAAATCTATTATACTGTTTTATTGGGTTGCCCATTTGTTAGGATAGTAGCATCGATATTCTTTCTGGTAAATTTAAAATAGTAAAAGACATAACAAGCTACAACGAAGCCGAATCCTATATACAGTGATGTCTGTTGTTTCGGATCGAAAGCGGTAAACACGACGATACCTACGCACATGATGAGGCAACCAATTGGAACTAGAGGGAAGAAAGGAACCTTAAATTTTAAATCCTCCAACTTTCCACCAGACGCAATATACTGTTTGCGGAATTTATACTGTGCTAACGCAATCGCCATCCACGTAACCAACCCTCCAACACCACTGATAGCAAGCAGCACTACAAATAATGTTTCCTCTGCCATGACACTAGTAAGCAAGGACAGCAAGGCAAAGACGAGAGTCACGAGTAAGGCGTTCATAGGTATTCCGCGTGTGTTTACCTTTCCGAATAATCGTGGAGCCTGCCCGCTTTGTGAAAGTGAGAAAAGGATTCTCGTACAAGCAAACAAACCTGTATTTCCCACGGAAAGAATTGCTGTTAAAATAACGAAGTTCATAATATCAGCTGCATAAGGAATACCGATCATATCGAATACAGTTACAAACGGGCTTTCGAGTATACCCGCTTTTTTCCACGGAACAATTGCTGATAAGACAAAAGTTGCTAGTACATAGAAAATTAAAATACGGATGACGATACTCCGGATTGCTCTTGGGATACTCTTTTCGGGATCCTCTGTCTCACCTGCTGCAACTCCCAAAATTTCCGAACCCATAAACGCATAGACGACTGTCATCATCGATATAAACACACCAATGAATCCCGTTGGAAATAATCCGTCACCAATAAAGTTTGAAAATAGCGGGGCAGATTGTCCCTTTATAGGAACCAATCCGAACACCGCTGCTCCGCCAATCACGATAAAAAAGAGTACAGCAATTACTTTAATTGCAGAGAACCAATATTCCGTCTCCGCAAAGCTTCTTGTTGTCAAAGCGTTTATACCGAATAAAAGCAAGGCGAAAACTGTACACCACACCCATACTGGTACATTTGGAAACCATCTGGCCATCAGTAAACTAGCCGCAATAAACTCTAGCCCTACGTAAATAGCCCAGCTCAACCAGTAAGTCCAGCCGATCATAAACCCAGAGGCGGGGCCGATAAAGCGCTCTGCATGGGCTTGAAATGAACCCGAGACCGGCATCACTACGGATAGTTCTCCGAGACAAACCATGACCATGTACATAAGTAAGCCCCCGACCAAATAGGCAGTAATGGCCCCTACAGGTCCGGCTTCACCGATTGCATACCCGGACCCTAGGAAAAGACCAGTTCCAATGACTCCACCTATGGAAAGCATAAATAAATGTCTACTTTTCATCGAACGTTTTAATTCTTTTGGTTGACTCCCTTGTACCGACTTCATCCAATCCCCACCGTTTCTTCTATCAGAATGAAATATTTAGGAGAAATTATTATCCGTTTTATTAACTGCTTATCGAGTAGCTACCTTTTTGGACGGATCCTCAAACTCTAATAAATCGCTGACTTCCGGTTTGAAAATTTCATTAGCAACGTCTCGCTGATACCTGTTTTGTTTCTTTGCTTCCGAAAATAGTTGATAGGTATTTTTTCGGCATAGCTTTTCAATATCATCAATCACAGCCTGCGGATCCGGTTTGACCAGTCCAAAAATAACTGCGTCATAAAATCTTATGGCACCTAGGTTCGCAACAAAATCATTGACGATGTCAATTCCCATTTGTTTGATGATTTCGTCTCCTTCGGAAGAGATCGGAATATTAGCAGCTTCAACAATCAAGCTTCCTTTTACGGTACCAGCATTAGAATGGTTAATAACGTCCTCTAATGCACATGGGATAAGAATATCGCAGTCCACATTAAGCCAGTCCGAGTTGGGCCTTACAGTATAGTTCGGTTCAAAATAGTCTTGATCCATTTCTCCGTATACATTCTTATGGTCAATGAGCTTTTGAACATCTAATCCTTCTTCACATGTGACTAACAAGTTCGCATCCGAAATTCCGACGACTTTATAACCTAATTGAGACAATTTCAATGCGCAACTTGCACCTACACAACCGAAGCCTTGGATGACAACCCTCGCACCGTCTTTACCATTTTTAAATTTCCAAGCTTCATCTGCCGAAAATGCAACACCATATCCTGTGACAACATCATTTAAAAGCAATCCGTCAATTCTTGTTTTCATTAGCTCATCAAAATCCTTTATCCCTTGAAGGACAGCAGGATCTTGTTTCATTGACTTCGTCAGAGGGATATCTATGCCGAATTCGTTAAAGACTTTAAGTACATCTTCATATTTAGTACCTAGATCACTTCCCAAAGATACGCCGATATCAATATAAGGCATCATTGCAATTAAAAATCTTCTTAATACGGCATATGCATCCGGAGCTTTGTAATCATAAGAAATACCTGCTTTACATCCGCCAGTCGTTCCGCTGTCACAAGCTACATACTTATAAGCCATGGCCTCGGCCAATCTTTTAACCTCTTCTTTTGTAACTGACGGATGCATTCTCGTACCGCCGCCTGTATAGCCTTTCATGAAGTTATGAACAACAAGCCAACCTTGTGCATCTGTTTTCGTATCATTCCACTCTACAACTAAATATGGTTTAGACATTCCAATACCCCCTAAAGATTTAGTCTTTCACTGCTTCTATTACTATCGTAAAACCTACACGCAAGCCTCATGTAGACACTTGCTTTAAGATAAAATTTCGAGATTGCTATTCTAAACAAACAAGAGACCCGGAATATCCACCGGTTTCGATGTCCAAAAATGCACTTCTTAATATGTCTTAAATCGTTCATACTCACTATGAAAATGTTGTTAATTAATAAGATATCATGGAACTTAAGCTGAAGTTTGCAATCATAATGATTGTATTTTTTAGAATCCAGGCAGCAAATTCATGTATCACCCCCTCTATATGTAAATTCATAGCGGCTCTTCTTTCGCTTCTAAAAAACTTCATGTTTTGATCGGGTACGACTCCCTCATATTTTTTTAGCAAACCATGGTCGCGCCCACATTTTCACATAGAGATTCTTCACCCTGTCCTTTTTAAGCGCTTTCAAAAAGAAGGAAGTCCATCGATTAGTCTTGCCGCCATCTCATTCCCCAAAAAAACTCCCTCTTATAGTTTAGATACTTGCAAAATTCATCCAAACTTTTTTGTATACAAAACCGGATACCGATAAGGTTTATAAAAGTGAAAGTGAGTGCAATTGTGTTCATAGAGTGCCTGCAAACTCACCCGCACGTGTTCAATCCAAAAGAAAAGATGAATTACCTGGCCTCGAAAAAAACTATTTCAGTACTAATCCTTGGAAGTTCCATAATAACGTTGAAACTTCCACAATGGCCTCTTCCATTTAAAAGTAAGGTGACGTCTCAGCTATTTTTGGGATTATCGATTATTATAGTAAACCCCAACATTAAAGTCTCTTGTATGAAAAACTTGCAGAAGATTCCCTGCAAGCTTTTCGTTAATCTTCTATTCAAACCAATGAATCGGCTTCGGAGATAGATTAATGTTAATCTGTTTCGTTTCCTGGTATTCACCCAAACCATACGTACCAAGGCTTCTGCCGATCCCACTTTGTTTATAGCCGCCCCATGGGGCTTGAATATTCGTAAGGTGGTAGGCGTTCACCCATGTGATGCCAGCCCGGACTTTTTTGATAACACGCAAGGCTTTGTTTTGATCTGTAGAGAATACAGCACCCGCAAGTCCAAATTCTGTGTCATTGGCAATCTTGATTGCCTCTTCTTCATTTTTGAATTTCTGAATGGTGACTACAGGACCGAAGATTTCTTCTCTGACAATCCGCATATCACTTGTTACATGAGTGAAGACGGTAGGTTCAATGAAAAATCCTTTTTCTAAACCGTCTTTCTTGATTCGATTGCCGCCCAGAGCAAGGTTTGCACCTTCTACTTTTCCAATCCGAATGTAGTCTAGTATGCTCTCGAAGTGCTTTTCGCTGACAATGGCTCCCATCTGGGATTGCTTGTCATTTCCGGGACCAACTCTTATCCCTTTTGCTTTTTCTACATACTTTTCCACAAATTCATCATAAATCCCCTCTTGGACAAGAATGCGGCTTCCCGAAGAGCAAACTTGCCCAGAACCCATGAAAATGCCAAATAAGGAGTAATCGACGGCTGTTTCCAAATCTGCATCATCAAAGATAATGTTCGGAGATTTTCCTCCCAGCTCAAGGGACACTTTTTTCATATTGCCTGTTGCGGCCTGCATGATATGGCGACCGACCCCTGTGCTTCCAGTAAAGGAAACAACGTCCACATCATCGCTTTCAGCAATCGTCTGGCCAACAACCGATCCAGATCCCATAAGGAGGTTAGCTACTCCCTTTGGTAAATCGGACTCATCAATCAGCTCAAACACTTTTACCGCTGTCATCGGAGTAATTTCTGCCGGTTTTAAAAGAATGCTATTACCTGCTGCCAAAGCTGGAGCAATCTTCCAAACACTCATCAATAAAGGGAAATTCCAAGGAACAATCAATCCCGCAACGCCTATCGGTTCCTTTACGATCAATGTCTGCATATCCCCGGAGGTTTCATACGTTTGGCCATTAGGCATATTAAGTAGACCTGCATAATAACGAAATGTACTAGCGGCCTCTTCAGCATCCGACCGTGCTTCTCTTCTCGTTTTTCCGTTATTTTGTACTTCCAACTCTGTTAACTCATCAATGTTTTCCTGCAATTTATCAGCAATCTGAAGTAAAACCGCCGCTCTTTCTTGCGGAGAACGGTCAGACCAGACACCACTTTCAAATGTTCTCTTCGCTATTTTGATTGTTTCTTCTGTTTCTTCTTTTGTTGCTTTCGCGGCTCTAGCAATGACTTCCTGTGTAGCAGGATTAATGATATTAAGTTTTTCCGGGTCACTTGATTCTACCCATTGCCCATTTATATATTGTTTCAATTCTTTTGTCATAACTTTGCTTCCTCCCCACTTGTCAGCTTCCAGTCTAGCAAATGCGAAATCAAGACTGTGTTGCTGATGATGACAGTCATACACCCTTGATTTGCAGCACTTAAATAATTCAATCCTGCGATTCCGAGCAACAAATTCAATCTGGCCAATTATATCCACACTCTACAACATAGCCGCATTCCGGAAAGTGATCCATTTACAGTGCTTTAACAATTCACACCACTGTTTTCTACAGTTTTTTCAATGATAATTTATGCAAATTTCATGCCAACTTCATTCTTCAATAAAAGCTGATAATGATAAGCTTTCATTCATAAGGTTGAGTACGCTCATACTCAAAGAGGCTCTTTTAAACTCACCTGGTAGTAATCGATGACCTTGGTTGGCTTATTGCAATCAAATGTAAGCGCTCTATTAAAATAATAAACACTACACAATCTTTTGATAGGCTTGCTGGAGATAGCTATTCTTATCACGATCAAAAGCGAAAAAACTATTTACTCTTTTTAAATTCTTTCTTAATATTTTCCAATAAGTTTTTATCTGTAAAAACATCGTATCCCGTATAAGCTAATGCTAGTGCACCATTAACAAGTGCTCGACTGCCTTCTTCTGATACTGTTCTATCAGCAAATTCCTGGGTATGTAATACTAACTCTGTATCATTCAATCCAATAAATGGATGAATTGCTGGTACGACACGACTTACATTTCCCATATCAATAGATGCATTACTATGTTCAGCAGTTAGAACCGGTTGAACGATGATTTCTTGTAAATTTTTAGTGAAAGCTTGGGATAGATATTGATTTGTAACCATATTATCGTAGCTTATTTGATAATTTGATATTTCAAGCTCAGAACCTGTCATAAGGGCAGCACCATTTGCGATATTTTTTATTTTTTTTACAATTTCATCTAATGTGGAACGTTGTTTTGCTCTAATATAAAATTGAGCGACTGCTAAATATGGAACAATATTCGCGGCTTGACCACCCTCAGAAATAATCCCGTGCACACGAACATCTGTCGGCAAATGCTCTCGAAGTGCATTTATACCATTAAAAAGTTGGATAACACTATCCAGTGCATTAATTCCATGTTCAGGAGCCGTTGCTGCATGTGATGCTTTTCCTTTATATTTGAATTGAAGTGCATCTACCGCCAAAGTTGTTCCACTTTCAACGGATACATTATTAGGATGGAGAATCATCGCAACATCTACACTTTCGAATACTCCTTCTTGACTCATCGGAACTTTGGCACCATTCGTTTCCTCTGCCGGAGTACCTAATACGACAACACTTCCTCCTACTTCACTTATCAGCTTGCTAAGAATAATACCAGCGCCCACACTCATCGTGCCGATCAAATTATGTCCGCACCCATGGCCAATTTCAGGCAAAGCATCATATTCTGCTAAAAAGGCTATTGTAGGACCATCTTTTTCACCTTTAAATTCAGCTTTAAAAGAAGTTGGACGGTCAACCAATCCTGTTTCAATCCGAAAATCGTGTTCAGACAATAAGTTTGTCAGTAGTTGCATTGATTCAAATTCCTTGTCACCGAGTTCAGGGTTTCTGTACATCTGATCACTGATTTCCCATAATTTTGACTTTATTTTATCTAATTCATGTTTAAGTGTATCTTTCACTATTAACATCACCTTCCTTATATTTCAGATTATGTTTTCTAAATATATTGTTTGTTACAAGAATACTCCCGCTTCCTAAAATGGTCCATAATTGATCAATTGGGCTATTATTAAGAAAATTACTCCGATACTCACTATGAGAAGGAAATAAGGAAAAACCCATCTAATCCATGTTACATACGGAATACCCGCAATAGTTAAGAATAACCCGATTGCATTCAACGCTGGCGGGAGGATTCCAGGTAATCCCATCCATAGAAAAAGAGCGAGTTCCGCAATTCCTTGAGCAACTCCTACATTATATGGGTTGGTAATACCTGTTAGGAACCCAGCCATCGCTCCAAGACATACCATTGCATAACCAGTCATTGCATCGTAACCAAGCGCAATTGCCATCGGAATCATAATTCCAATATGGTAAATTGATGGCCATATTACTTCATATGGCCATCCAATCTATCTAACTTTTAATAGACACATAGGCTCTGGTTAATCAGCTAAAACTTATCCGTGATTGGGACGGAAAGATGCGATGTATTCCTCCGAATCTTTGTATTCCAATACTCCTACTGCTTCTACATCTACTACAACCATATAAGGTTTCTTGCTTGCGATTGCATTCGCTAACCCTTCCTTGAACTCATCGACCGAGCGTACTTTCTCTGATTCGAAGCCCATAGATTTTGCCATCATGACGAAGTCTGGGTTTTTCAAGTCTACAGCTGTACGTCTGCCATAAGCTGCTTCTTGGTAGTATCTTAAGATTCCATATCCGCCATCGTCGAATAATAGAACGATAATCGGCGTATCTTCTTGAATCGCAGTGATCATCTCACCAGCATTCACCATGAATCCGCCGTCTCCTGCAATAAGAACGACAGGCTTTTCTGGTTGACCAATTTGGGCACCGATTGCCATTGGCAAGCCTTGTCCGATACCTCCGCCGGTCATGTAGAGGTAATTTCTTGGTTCATAAATGTCGAACAATTTATTTCCCCAAGTGTATCCAGGAATGGTTACGTCAGTCACCAAGATCGTATTCTCAGGCAGCTGTTCACGCATGATATCTGCAACTTCTCCGTAAGGCCCAATTTGGCTACGAAGGTCATCACGAACTGCTTGACGGGCAGACTTCACTTCATCTACAAAAGCTGCATCTGGATTAATCTCCTTATTTTTTAAAGCACTGTTAATCTCGTGTAAAACTGCTTTGGCATCTCCTACCAGTGTATACAATGTATCAAAATTGCGGTTAAATGCATTTGGATTCAAATCGATATTAATGTGATTTTCAGGTACTGGGAGCGTCCAGCTATACGTTTCACTACCGCGGAAACGGACCCCGATACTAATGAGTAAATCTGATTTTTTCAATAGTTCCTCCATTTGAGGTGTAACCGCAAAGTTGCCGATGCAAAGCGGATGATTTTCAGGGATAGACCCTTTTCCGGATTCACTTGTAACGACAGCAGGCTGAATTAGATCTACCAACGCTTGGAGTTCCTCGGATGCTCCCGAAGCAATAACTCCATTTCCTGCCCAGATGACCGGTCTTTTTGCAGTGGCAATTTTTTCAACCACATCAGCTGGAATGTTGATTTTCACTTCTGGATTTTGAACGGTTTCCACATCGATCAATTGATTTTGCGGAATAATTTGCGCTTGGAAATTTGTTGGAATGGAAATAGTTACCGGCCCTGTAGGAACAGACAGTGCCTCTTTGATCGCTTTGCGCATAAAGGGTGTGATTTGCTTTGGACGCTTCAACAAATAAGCTGTTTTGTTCGCGCCCTCCATCATTTTTAACTGGTCTTTAGCTTCGTGGATATAACGTTGATCCGTTCCAATATAATTAGAATCCGCTTCCCCCGTAATGTGCAATAACGGAGTCCCGGAGTTCCATGTTTCTGTCAATGAACCTGCACCGTTCCCTGCCCCAGCACCAGTACTTGTTAATACAACGCCCAATTTTCCTGTAGCACGCGCATAGGCATCAGCCATGTTGACCGCTCCACTTTCACCGCGGGAAGTGACCATGCGGATGCTTCCTTCACGCAGCATCGCGTCATAAATCGGCATATTGTGGATACTAACGATCCCGTATACTACGTCCACTTCTGCTTGTACAAGCTCTTTTACGATTGCATCTGCAACTGTGAATTCTGTTTGATTGTTCATGGTAATATCCTCCCAAAATGTCTAATAGTATTTCTAAGAAGCTTACTCCGTTAGTTTAAAGGAAAATCCAATCCGGTTACTCCATCCTGAATTCTCCGGTTTAAATAACAAATCCCCACTGTCTTACGGAGATTTCCCTTAAAGCCTTCTCCTTCAATCCCTGAAACAAATGGTCCTCTTCCTGACTCCTTCAACTTTTTCATTTTTTTTGTACTAAACTTACGTCATATGTAATGACAAAGTTAATGACCAAAATGACTAAACCTGTATCGAAGTCCTTGATTTATGCCCAAAGCTTCTAAATAATGTGACCATTGTCGTATCAGTAACGATGAGCACCCCTGAAGGCATTCTTGCCATTCGGAGTGCTTAAGCTTTGTGCCCCTGGTACCTGAAGACGGATAATCACTTATTCCTGAGATTTTTTGCTTTCTTTAAAAAAGAAGGAGTTCCGCTATCTAGTTCCTTCTTTCACTCACCATTGATGGCGTTTTCATAAAGGCCGTGGAAAAATTTGATTGCATACTCAGTCGGAGAATAAACTCCGTATTTGAAGGCATTCGTGTGGAAACCTTTTTGCAATAACTCCACAAGGTCGAAATCTTCTTTTCTGACCTGATCCACGAATCGAATCAGTTCTTTCTGCTCCTCATTAATTTCATCTGATTTAAAGTAGTAGCTATAGATAGCCAGCGATTTATCCGGAGTCAGCGGCAAAATTTGGCTTGTCGTCATATTTCCGGCTTCTCCAGGATAGATGCTCACCATCAAGTTCGGCCATACCCAATAGAAATTGGCGTGCTCCTCTTGATCTTCATTTGTTTTGTTGGTCAGTTTGGAATATTGACATGAAAAATTGTCATACAAATCAATGTGGTAATTTTTCATATCGAAGGTTTTTGAAAACTCAGGGTGTGCAATCGTACAATGGTCACACTCCAAGTAGTTATCAACAACCGCTTTCCAGTTGGCATCAATGACTCTTTGTGTTACGCGAACTTTTTTCAAGGAATCCAAGAACGTGTATTTTTCCAAGTTGGCCATCAATTCTCCATATGTTTCCGCCATCGGCCTTGCCTCTGGGTTCAAATTTATGAAGATCAATGACTGGAATACTTCAAGCTTCACTTGTGTCATGCAGCTATGGTTGCCTAATTCATTTGTATCAAAGTTTGGTGCCCTATTCAATTTTCCGTTCAATTGAAATGTCCAGCCGTGATAAGAACACATGAAAACCTTTTTATTCCCTTGTTCACTTTTTTCCACTTTCGATCCTCTATGAGGACAAATATTGTAAAAAGCATTCAATTCATTATTTTTATCTCTGCTGATGATTAATGGCTGATCTGCTATATCAAAAGTGAAGAAGTCTCCAACTTTTTCCACTTGGCTTGTATGTCCGGCTAAAATCCAGTTGTTTTGGAAGATTTTTTTCTTTTCCTCTTCAAATATTTGCGGGTTCACATAATTACCGTATGGAAGAGTGTGTTCCAAGGTCTGATTTGTTGGTAACTTTTTCATTTTTTCCATTCCCCCTTCTATCATTCAAATCCCTGAAAATGTTTTCTCCTAAAATTCATTGCAAATTTCATGCCAACTACTTTTTTATATAAAAGCCGATATTGACGAGGTTTTAAAAAATGAAAGCGAGTTCATTAGCGTTCAGAGTGTGTACCTAAACTCACTCACTGGCACTAAACTGCTTCGTCTTTTAAAGAAGCTGCAAAACGGTTCTTCTTCCACTTTGATTGAGTTTGTAGGGCAGCCATCGCAGGCATCCTCCAATCATCAACAAGATCTTCCGAGACTGGCATGGTTCCTTCATTAAAATTCAAAAGGCTAAAAGAAATTCCTCTTTCATCATAATCAAGGATATCAGGAGCCACTGCCCCGCAGGCTCCGCATCCAATGCAAGTATCCCGGTCTACTTTTACATATAATGCCATCGATAGCCCCTCCTGTTAAAAATTACTTTAAACTAATGATTTTTCTTTCTTCGTTTCTTTTTCTTCCATTAATGTTGTACTGTGCACCGTATGCAATTTAGTTTTCGGATCCAAATACACTTTTGCGTTGCTGACAGCAATTGGTGCTTCGCCAAAACCGGTCGCTATCAATTTCACTTTTCCTTCATATGTGCAAATGTCACCAACTGCATAAATACCTTCTATGTTCGTTTCCATTTTGGAATTCACTGCAATCGAGTTTTTCTCGAATTCCAATCCCCAATCTTTAATTGGTCCAAGTGAAGAAATAAAGCCGTAATTTACGAGTACATCGTCAACATCCATTTCGATTGTTTCGTCATATTTCGCATGTTTGACTATCACTTTTTCTACTTCCTCATCTCCGACAAGTTCAACCGGAACATATGGAGTCAATATCTCCACCTTCGACCGATTTAATAAATCTACACTGTGCTCATGGGCACGGAATTGATCTCTGCGGTGAACGATGGTTACTTTTTCTGTGATCGGCTCCAACATCAACACCCAGTCAACTGCCGAATCTCCTCCGCCAAACACGGACACTTTTTTGCCTTCAAACTGCGCTAAGTTTTGAACGGAATAATGTAGATTCGTTTCTTCGAATTTGTCTTCCCCTTCAAGCTTCAGCTTGCGTGGTTGGAAAGCACCGTTTCCTGCGGTAATAATGATTGTTTTCGAATAGTGAACTTCCTTATCTGTTTCAATGGTGAAAATGCCTTCTTTATCTTTTTCCACATGCTCAACCGATTGTCCGAGACAGGTTTGAACTTCGAACTGATTCATTTGTTCAACCAGGTTGTTGATGAGTTCTTGTGCCTTCACTTTTGGGAATCCAGCAACATCATAAATAAACTTCTCGGGATAAAGAGCCGATAATTGCCCACCTAACTGTGGTAAACTCTCAATAATTTTCACGGTTGCTTGGCGCATGCCTGCATAAAAAGCAGTGTATAATCCCGCCGGCCCTCCGCCAATAATGGTAATATCTACAACCTCACGATGGTCTCCCATTTAAGTGCCCTCCTTCATCTATTTACAGTTCAAAATATTTCAACTATTATTAAGTGCAAAGTAATAAGATTCTATCGGCATAACGAATCATTATATGTAAGCGCACACACAACCTCCCACTCTTATTACTGTACTCTATAATACTTGCAATAACCGTGCCAACTTTTAAAGAGCGGCGAAACCACATGTTGATTCACTAAATCGCCCAACATTCATTTTTTTTGAACGTTCTTGTACTCAATTGAGTTCTCTCAAACTCACATTATGTTTTTCAGGAGGTCACAACATGATTCTATCCAACTTTTTAACCAATTTCGATTTGGATATGGAAACGCTTATTAAAATTTTGGATTATTCTTCTGATGAAATTTTTGTTTTGGATAAGAATATGAAAATTATTTATGTAAATGATGCCTGTAAGAAGCATTACGGTTTAAATAAGGAAGAAGTTATAGGGAAATCAAGCTTGGAATTAGTCGATAAAGGCTATTGGTATCCCTCAATTTTTCCCGATATATTGGAAAGAAAAGAGCCGATTATGATTAAACAAACCACTGTCCTCGGTGCAGAGCTGCTCACTTCTGCTATCCCTATTTTAAATGAAAAGAAGGAAGTGGAATTGGTTGTTACAACCGCAAGGGAATTACAAAGCTATAAAATGCTGAAGGTAAAAGAAAAGGATTCAGATCAAAGTAAAGAAACGGAAGACCCATTCGCCAGCATCATCACTAATAATGAAAAAATGAAAAATGTACTGAAGTTTGCCAAGAAGGTAGCGGCTGCAAACTCTACTATATTAATTCTTGGTGAGTCCGGAACAGGTAAAAGCGTTTTGGCCCAATATGTCCACGAAAACGGTAGCAGAAAGAACGGTCCCTTTTTAACAATCAACTGTGCAGCCATTCCAGCCGAATTAATGGAGTCCGAGCTTTTTGGCTATACACCAGGAGCTTTTACCAATGCAAACCGATCCGGAAAAAAAGGGCTACTAGAAAGTGTTGATGGAGGTACACTATTTCTTGATGAAATTGGGGACATGCCTTTATCTCTTCAGGCCAAAATACTGCAAGTCATACAAGAGAAAAAATTCATTCCTATTGGTGGAAATAAAGAAAAGGTGGTGGATATCCGTATTATTGCCGCGACCAATAAAGACTTGAACGAAATGGTGGCAAATAAAACGTTTCGGGAGGATTTATATTACAGGCTGAATGTAGTGGATATCACAATGCTTCCCCTTCGAGAACGACAGGAAGATATCAGCCCACTCACTTATTATTTCTTATATAAATTTAACCGAAAAAATGAAATGAACAAATTAATTTCGAAAGATTGCCTCCAATGGCTGACCTATTATGCCTGGCCCGGAAACGTAAGGCAATTAGAAAACCTCATTGAAAGGCTTGTCATTACAAGCGATGAGGTCATCGGTATCGATGACCTACCCGAAGGAATTTATAACCATAACCAGCAGAAGATTGGAAAAAACGCCTCCACTTCCCTCAATGAGGCTATAGAATTGGCAAAAAAGGAGATGGTTCTTACATCTTACAAACTGAATCGAAGCTCCAGGCGCGTCGCCAAGGATTTACAAATCAGCCAAACACATGCAGCCAAATTGATCAGAGAGTATTGTCAGGACTTGCAAGAGGATTGAACAGCCAGGCGGATGTTACGAAGCTTAGCTTGTTGTCTGGGGTAATGAAATATAAGCTACGGATACGATTCAAAAGCACTCGGCTTCCTTAACTTCGTGGAGATTTAATTTCTAAAACATTTTTATTTATTGGATTTAGTTTCGATGATCCAAATTAAAGACGTCGCAGAAAAATGGGGTTTATCTCGAACAACGATTTATCGGTATTTAGAAAAACAGTAAAATGAAGAAATCCGGTTCTGGTGCAAAAAAACAATAGAGACATAGAAGATACATGGCTTGTTTAATGCCAGATTATGATGCAATTCCAAACAACTTATGTATGAATTTGACTTCATTTTGGACAGACTTCACCCGTTGGTAAAGTTGTCCTTTTTTCATCATATGCATCGCTTCAATGCCACTCAATATAGAAGTGCTGTTTCATACGACTTGAATCCAAACATAGAACGCACACGTTTCTTAATGAAACGATGATTTTGTTCCACTATATTGTTAAGGTACCATATTGGTCTGATTTTAACGCCTTCAGGCATCATCTTTTCCTTTTTAACTGCTCAATGGCTAAAGGATACGCTCGATTTTTATCAACCGTAACGACATGTGGTGTTGTAGAATGACAAACAGCCAAGGCTTTTTTGAAAAAGCGCTTGGCTGCTTTGGTATCTCTTGATTTACTTAAATAAAGGTCAATTGTATTTCCTTCAGAATCCACAGCACGATATAGATACATCCATTGGCCTTAGACTTTGATACGTTTCATCGACTCTCCAGGAGTCATTTGTTGGCTTAAGATGACTCCATACTCTTTCATCTAATTCAGGCCCGTATTGATGAACCCAACACATACTGGTTGTGTGAGCCATGGATAAGCCGTGTTCCTCCATCATTTCCATCAAATCACGAAAACTAAGGCTGTACCGTAGGTACCATCTAACCGTTTCCAAATCACTTTAACTTCATACCAACGTTTTTAACTTTTTCATTGGACATCCCAAAATTAATATTGTACAATTCAGTTGCACACAATTTAAAGGTAAAAAGATAGGAGAAAAAATGATGACAAAAACATTATTTACAACGTCTGTAACAGTTGATGGCGGAAGAGAAGGAACGGCAATTTCTGCTGACGGCAACTTCACGGTTGATATTGCGATGCCTGGAACACCTAGGGCTAAACAAATGCCTGAAGCATCTAATCCGGAACAGCTTTTTGCAGCTGGATATGCTGCATGTTTTGATAGTGCTTTACAATCAGTTGGTAAAATCGAACGCGTTTCTTTCGATTCCAAAGTCACTGCAAGCGTCAGTCTTTTGATGGGTGAGATGCATCAGTACAGCTTGGCTGTAACTTTGGCTGTGAAGGGATCCGGGATTGATAAAGAGACATTTGAGACCCTTGTTCATAAAGCACATCAAATGTGTCCTTATTCAAAAGCAATCAATGGCAATGTGGACGTCGCCTTTGAAATAGATGTAGATTAAAATCCGACAAAAAGACGCTTGGGGTTACCAAGCGTCTTTTTGCTACAATTCCTGTAATGTTTTCAATAGTTGGATCAGCGAAGCTTTCAAATCTTCAACCACCCTCTTATCCTCACCCGATATAGCCGAAATGCGATCGGGAATGAAACAGGCCTCTTCCTGTAAACCAAGTCCCTTTTCCGTCAACTTAATCATGACAGACCGTTCATCTTCAATGGAACGTTCACGGACAATCAAGCCATTCTGCTCCATTCGTTTCAACATGGGGGTAAGCGTTCCTGAGTCGAGGGCAAGCAGCTCCCCTAGCTTTTTTACTGTAAGTGTATCCTGTTCCCATAGTAGAAGAAGAACGAGATATTGAGGATATGTCACTTCGAGTTTATCAAGCAGAGGTTTATATTTCTTCGTCATTTCCCTTGAACTTGCATAAAGAAGGAAACATAATTGATTTTCCAACATTTTACTTTCCATCACATCACCAGCTAGTAGTAGTCCATCCGATATGAATGCATATCGAACTTACCTTAAATATAATCGTTATGCTTTATAAAATAAAGGAATATCAGTAAGGGATGTTCCCCTATCCGTTTAAAATGGTTCTTCCTGTGGATCGGCTACACTGCCCCCTTTTTTCTTTATTTATAGTTCTTCCAGTTCATATCGCTTTCACCCAATAGCTCCTCGAATGATTTGTTCTTCTCCCGCTGCTTTCTTTCTTCGCGTTTTCTTTCTTCCTCTGCTGCCCTTTTCTCCTGTTCAGCCTCATTCAGTTCCTTTTGCTTTTGACGAAGCTGGGACATGATATCTTGATTGATCATATCACCAAGTTTCAATGATGATGAATCTTTATCTTGGTTTTTGCTTTGATTTTGTTTTCGCGGCTGTTTCTTTTTCATCCTTAAAACCTCCTGGCCATTTATTTGAAATTATTATATCACGACTGCCGTTTTCCTCGTTATGGTTTTCAAACAGTGTTTTCCCATTTCCCTCATGGTAAAATAAAGAAAATCAACCGAGGAGGACCCTTCATGAAAAAATGGTGGTTTGCAATAGCTGGAATCCTAACCTATATCATCGGCGTCGGCATTTATTTTTCCAATCGGATCATGTACATGAAAAAGAAGGAAACCGATTATATCCAGAATCGTGAAATCATGGCTAAACGCCTGATCAGGGAGGATTTTGATAATCTGCCTAAAACGGAAATTTGGGTACCCTCACCATCCGGATATTCCTTGAAATGCTTGTTCATCGAACCGCATGAAACCAATAAATGGGTGGTCATTTCTCATGGTGTGACGGAAAACAAAGTCAATTCGATTAAGTACATGAATATTTTTCTTAAGCGCGGCTTCAACGCCGTCATTTACGACCACCGGCGGCACGGGGATTCTGGTGGCAAGACGAGCAGTTATGGACATTATGAAAAATTCGACCTGAAGGCCGTAATCGATGAATTGAAAAGACGTAAAGGTTCCGATCTTCATATTGGCATTCATGGAGAATCCATGGGAGCCGTAACCCTGCTTTTATATGCCGGAATGCTTGAAGATGGTGCTGATTTTTACATTGCCGACTGTCCATTTTCAAATTTCGAGGATCAGATCAAACACCAGCTCAAGCTTGAAATCCCATTTCCCTCTTGGACCGTGTTTCCGCTTGGGCGTACGTTCATCAAACTCCGTGATGGATATTGGACAAATGAAGTGTCCCCCATCGATTATATGAAAAACATCCGAAACCCTGTGCTCTTCATCCATAGTGAAAACGACAGCTTCATTCCCGCTTCCATGACAGCGGAATTATATGCAGCAAAAGAGGGCCCAAAGCAGCTGTACATCGCTAAAAAAGGGGCCCACGCTCAATCTTATAATGAAAATCCAAAAGAATATGAAGATCAAATCGATCAGTTTCTCAAACTTGTCTGAACAGAAAAAGAGAGGGTATCCACGATTCCCTCTTTTCTAGTTAGATTTTATTAAAATAGCTCATCCTCGGATTTAAGATTTGATTCGGACTTTTTAATTGAAAGCTGTTCGCTTCCGGAACAAAGTCTATTTTCATGACTTCATCCAGAAAAATCATTTTTGATTTCTCAACATATAGGGGAATTCCGTTCGTTTCCGCTTTTTCGGTACCTTCTTCAGGTTCGTTGACCAGCCATAGCGCGGTCACACCACTTACCACGCAGCCACAGCCATCAGTATCATATTTCAACTGTAAATATCCTTCTTTTCCCTGAACCTTATCGGCTATTTTCTCAGCGGCTCTTTCCGTCCATTCAATATACATGATCCATGCCTCCCGATATCTTTGCATTCCCCTATTATAAACGATAAAAATGTTTCTGTTAATGATACTGCTTCCTTCTGCAAGATCGCCCAGATTATCTTTTGCCCCGATGATCCCCTTTCACCAAGAAGAAAATACATTAAAAAGAACCGATATCGTTTCGAATATGAAAGGCTGTCCCTTGGGGAACAGCCCTTCCGCTCATCATTCCATTATCCTTACATCCGCTATATCGGAAAGCTTGATATAGTGAGCCTGCTGAAAGCGATCGACGATATGAAGCTTTTGGGTGAGCTCATTATAATAATGGATCCTGCCGATTAACAGCTGATACCGTTTTCCTTCATAATGAGCGATCGTGACATCCTTTCTTTCCTCCATCGCTTCCCCCATTACCACATTCATTTCTTCCAGTTGCTGCTCATCAAGGATGCGCTTCGTTTCATGGCCATCCTCCACCACCCAATCCCGGAGCATCTTCACATGCTCCGGCAACATCATCGATGTCCATTTGATACGGCCGCGATCACGAATCATTCTTTTCCCTCCCTTCAAAGTCGACCTTACGCCTTATGCCCACCAAGCAGCCTGCTTCGGTAAACGGCTGTACCCGCTTCCGTATACGAAACTGCACGCAATAACGATTTGGGTCCATATTTATGGCGGATTCGATCAACCGTGTAACTCAATTCCCGCTTTTTCCAGCGCGAAGCATCAAATAAAGTCAGCTGCATTTCGTTATCATCCACAATATTCGAGAGTGTGACCGCTATGCTCCGAACCGTTTTTTGCTTATAGTTCTCATGAAAAAGCTCCAGGCAAACTTTATATAACTCCATCGTAATGTTAGTCGGTTCACTAATCGAACGCGAACGATGGAAGCCTCCGCCAAACTCATCCTTGCTGTAACCAATGCTTAAGCTGACCGTCCTTCCTGCCTTGCGGTGGGTGCGTGCCCTTCTTCCAACCTCTTCGCAAATTTCCAGCATGACCTGCTTGACCTCATGCTCCTCCTTATAATCCCTTAGCAGGATTTGACTTTTGCCAAAGCTGACTTGCCCTTCGATGATTGTTGCCCCCATATCCGATAAATCGATTCCCCACGCATGGTGGTAAAGCTGATTGCCCATAATTCCGAACTTCGCTTCAAGTAATTCAAGATCATAATTGGCAAGCTGCCCGACCGTGAATATGCCCATTCCATGAAGGGTTTTTTCTACGCGCCTGCCGATTCCCCACATTTCACGAAGCGGGGCAATCGGCCAAAGTTTGTTCGGCACATCCTCATACTTCCATTCCGCAATCCCTTTATGCTTGGCTTCCAAATCAAGGCAAAGTTTTGCCATAAGCATGTTCGGACCAATTCCAATGGCACAGGGGAGCTGTAATTCCCGTTCGATTTCATCTTTTATCTTTTCAGCTATCACCTGGGCATCTCCCCATAAAGAAGCGGCACCATCGACTTTCACAAAACTTTCGTCCACACTATACACGTGAATCGCTTCTTTGGGCACATAACGGTTGAACAAGCGGGTGATTTCCGTCGAGACCCTTAAATAGGTCGCCATTTTGGGTTCAACGACGACAATCCTTGGATCATTCGGAATCTCAAACCTCCGCGAACCTGTCTTGATGCCAAATTCCTTCTTCATCTTTGGGGAAGCCGCAAGCACAACGCTCCCCGTCCTCTTCAAATCACCAACCACCGCCAGATAACAATCGAGTGGGTCCAGACCAAGCATAACCGCTGAACAGCTTGCATAAAAACTTTTCATATCGATACACATAATTGATTGTTTCGGCATTGACCCATAGTCCATCATTTCTTCACCCTAACAAGAATATACGTTCGCTTTTATTATATTCATAACTTTAACCGAATATACGTTCTTGTTCAATGGAAGTTTTCATACAATTTTCTACTTTTTAATGCAATTTCCTTTAAAAATATAACAAACCCTAAAAATGGATTAAATAACAATTTTAAACTGATTATCCATATAGTTTTTTAAAAACAGATCAATTAGGATCTTGAATAATCTCGAATGAATCAAAAGGCTTAGTTTTTTAAATCCCCCTCACTGCTTTCAACAGTCTTTCGTCCCTTTAATTTCAGTCTTACTACTCATTTTTTGTAATGAAACTGTAACCAAAATTATGTCTAATTGTCATAATGGTATTGTAGGATAATATTGTTAAGAATAAAAGAGAGATAGATAGAGAGGAAATGAACATTATGAAGAAATGGATCGCTTCAGCTGCTGTTGCATCTGCCATGATGCTAACCCCACTGCAAGCCTTTGCAAATATCGGAGATCAAACCCTCAGACCCGGAATGACACATAGCGATGTCAAACAACTACAACAACTTTTAAAAACCAAAGGTTATTTCACATATTCAGGTTCACTGACTACATATTACGGCACGTATTCCACATCTGCAGTAAAAAAATTCCAAAAAGCTAAAGGATTAACTGCCGACGGAATTGCTGGCCGAGGCACATTTAATGCGCTTGGTGTTTATAATGTCAATAATACAAGCCTAATCAGCTATGCAAAAACCTTAATCGGCAAACCCTACAAATGGGGCGGGACAACACCAACTGGATTCGACTGTTCAGGCTACATTTATTATGTATTCCAGAAATCACAAGGAATTACCTTACCACGTACAACATCATTGCTCTATTCAAATACAGGGTTAAAAGTATCTTCACCATCTAAAGGTGATCTTGTATTCTTTGATACTTCTTCTGGAAGAACAGGAGTATCACATGTTGGGATCTATATCGGAAATGGTCAATTCATTAGTGCTACATCTTCAAAAGGAATAGCCATCGCGGATATGGATAATACTTATTGGAAACCAAGATATTTAGGTGCGAAAACTTTATAAAATCCAGGACGTGAGCTCATTCTTGTGAGCGGATTCCCATAAAATAACCGGACAGAATTCATAAATGATTCAGTCCGGTTTTATTCATTTCTTTTATTTTATATATAGTATTTCATCCGTTAAATCCTCAACTGTCACCATGAATGAAAAATCTAAGTTGGAACGATTCATCATTTCGATATTATATACATGTTCTGAGGGCAAATGGCTGACCTCGAGAATCATGAATCGCTGACTTTCCGCTTTGCTGACATGATCGAGGGCAGCAGTGACCGCCCTTTGTTCGGCTAAGCTTTTTGCATCCGTCAAAACAAGAATCAATTCCGCTTCCGCTTTCCCAGGAAATGTTTTCTTGACCCCGCCCCGGTGCCATGGTTTCACTTTCATCCCGATTTCCRGGTCAGCATAATCGAGATCATTCCCATGTTGATCTTGAATATATGTATCATTGGTCACCTTGTAGTACGTCCCTTTAATCAAAATCCGTTTATCGTCAAGATCCGTAATGAAACCTTTTTCCCCCTTATCAATGGCCTCATGCATATTCCTATCAGAAGATTGACAGCTAGCCAGAATAAAGGCAACAATTATATATATATAAAGGTTTACGATCATCTTCATGAAAATCCCTCCTAAAAAATAGACGGTTTTCCCAATGAAACAGTTACCAATTTATTCAAATTTTTTTCAAACAAAGGGGGAATGTCATTAGACATTCCCCTTTTGTTTTATCTATTGCTGACCTTATTCGCCTTGTAGCGCTATAGAAAGTCTGGCCTACTTTTTGAAGAATGCTTTTTTCCCTAAAGATTCGGTTATCTTTGGAAACATGTTATACCATTTCCCAGCTAAATTCATCCAGCCAGGGAGATTGATTTCCCTCTTATTGGTCAGCATCGCTGCTACGATTTTGGTCGCGACATCTTCAGGGTTAAGCATGAATTTTTCAACATTCTTTAAATATGTCCCTGATTCATCCGCAATGTTAAAGAAATTCGTTTCTATGGGCCCAGGATTGACGGTGGTCACAAAAACATGATCTTCCATTAGCTCGAGCCGAAGTGCGTTTGAATAGCCAAGAACTGCGAACTTGGTCGAAGAATACAATGTTGATTTAGGAGTGGCAATTTTACCGGCCTGTGAAGCGATATTGATGATATGCCCCGATTTTCTCCGCTTCATATACGGAAGAACCAGCTTTGTGCAGGCCATTAATCCAATGACGTTAACAGCAAACATTGCTTTCGTTTCATTTAATTCCGTATCCTGGGCTTCTTTAAACGTGCCGAAACCGGCATTATTGACCAATACATCCACTTCACCTATTTGTTCATGGATGTCATTGAATACCCTTGTCACCTGATCAGTATCTGCAACGTCAAGCTTATAGGCATATGCGTCAATCCCATATTGGTTGATTAGTTCATTCTTTAGCTGTTGTAATTTATCCAGGCTTCTGGCCAAGAGGACGAGACGGCCTCCCTGCTTTGCACTTTGGATTGCAACTTCCTTGCCAATCCCTCCGGAAGCACCGGTAATAACAATAACTTTCCCTTGTAACTTATTCAAAAAAGTGAGCCTCCTTGAGAACATTAAGCGATTGAATACAGAATGACCCCTGATTGGATTTCTGTTTCGACTTCACCCAAATCTTCTAAATAATCCAGCTGACCAACCGTTTCCGAAAGTGTCAGGCCCACTTCCTGAAGGTAAACTTTCGGAAAAAGCTGCTGACACACTTCAAAGACCGATAAAGGTTTATCTTGAAGCATGCTTTTCACCTGCATGGCCCGGTTATGCTGCCGCTCGAATCTATATTGAATCAAGTCAGCAACCGCATCTCCTTCCACTTCAGTTCCATGTCCAGAGTATACAGTGGATATGGAAAAATCCAATAATTTCTGAAGTGATGCATTATATTGCAGTAACGGACGAGGCCTCTTACCGCCCAGAAGTAAAGGCGGTTCCATTAAAGGATTAGGTGAAATCTTAGCAAGCAAGTGATCACCCGCGATCATGACACCGTCACTTTCCCTGTAAAAGGATAAATGGCTTTGCGCATGCCCTGGAGTCTCGATCGCTTTCCAGCCTGGAAGACCAGGAAGCTCATCCCCCTCAGCCAAATATCCATGCAGCTTCCGTTGACTAAGGAAGCTGATTTCATCGCGGTTATGGATCAGTTTATTTTTCAGCTCTTCTGCCACTCCAAACTTCGTGGCATAATCAAGAAAAAAACGATTATGGGTTTCAAGGAACTCATCACTGATAGTCAGCCAGCGCTGATTGTTTTTATGTCCATAAACAGGGATATCCTTTTCAAAGAAATCGAGTGCACCTGCATGATCAGGATGATGATGGGTTAAAATGATTTGTTCGATATCAGTCAATTCCAGACCCAAATCACCAAGTCCATTAGTCAAGGCTTCCTTTGATCGTTTTGTTTTAACTCCAGTATCAATTAGCGTTAAAGCATCCCCTTTAACAACATAAACATTTACATCGCCCACTGCAAATGGCGTGGGCAATGCAAGTTTTGCGATATCTCCATTCCAATTCGCCATAATCTTTTCCACCTTAGAAATTATATTTATATAAATCTTTTTATACGCTAGACAGAATTTTTAGTACACTTATCAATAAAATGTAGGTATAATTACCATTTTACATGTATTTTTAATCACTGTCATTATTTTCACATAATTCATGTCTATTTTTTGTCGTTCATGCATATATTATCATTGACAGATTACTGATATATCCTTCATAATCACAAGTAATTAAAGACGGATGGCTTTGATTAAGGCCAAGTAAATTTATTGATGGCGTAAAGAGAGTGAAGCTCGGAATGTGCTGAAAGGCTTCATCGCCCCCTCATTATTGAACCTACCTTATGAGCCTTCAGGAAAACCTGACGTAATTCCCGCGTTAGAGGAATCAAGTGCAGCTTTTCTGTTTATTTGTTATGGAAAAGTTGAACAAAGGTGGTACCACGGAAGCTAGACCTTTCGTCCTTTATTGGATGAGGGGTCTTTTTGTTTTTAAAAAAAGACCGAAAATTTAAAAGAAAAAGGAGCGAGAAATATGAAAAAAATCGCATTTATCGGGGCTGGATCAATGGCAGAAGCCATCATTTCGGGGCTGGTGACTCAACAGGTAATTGATCCAGCAAATATTTTTGTAACAAATAAATCCAATGATGACCGGTTAAATTATTTAAAGAAAGAATACGGTGTAACTGCCACAAGATCGCTGCAGCAATTAGTACAGAATGCAAACCTTGTCGTACTGGCGGTGAAACCGAAAGATATTTTAGAAACGATGCAATCAATAAAAGAATACATTCGCGAGGAAATGCTGTTCATTTCCGTGGTGGCCGGGGTTCATACAACAAGTTTGGAAGGAGTCGCCAACAAACAGTTCTCAATCGTCCGAGCCATGCCTAATACATCGGCAGCTGTAGGAAAATCAGCAACTGCCCTTGCGGCTAATGGTCACACGAAAGAAGCGCAATTACAAACGGCGATTACCCTTTTTGAAACGGTAGGAACCGTAGCTGTCGTTGGCGAAGCCCAGCTAGATGCGGTAACAGGCTTATCAGGAAGCGGGCCGGCTTATATATATTACTTGGTCGAAGCATTGGAAAAATCAGCAGAAAAAATAGGTCTCGATTCCGAAACCGCGAAGCAATTGATTCTCCAGACACTGATGGGTGCGGCCGATATGTTACAGAAATCACCTAAAACGCCTGCCGTGCTAAGAAAGGAAGTAACTTCACCAGGCGGAACGACTGAAGCAGGTCTGAAAGCACTTCAAGCACATCAAGTGCAAGAAGCATTCATTGCCTGTGTACAAGAGGCGACTGAGCAATCGAGGAGAATGGGCAATCAAATAAGTAAAGAACTTGCCAAGCATGTAGTTTCACAGTAAAAGGCACATGATGATTACCAGCTGTTGCCTAGCCACTCCCGTATAGGCAGTGGCTAGGCAACAGCCCTTTTTATGATCCAACTCCTGAAGGCATAAGGAAGGCCCATGCCTTTTGATTTTCCAGCCCTTCCGAAGTGCGCGTTACTTTATAATGAGCATATCCGTTTCATCAAAACTCCAATCCTTCGAATACGCAACCTCCCAATAGTAACCATCGGGGTCTGAAAAATATCCGCTGTATCCTCCCCAAATAACATCTTGAGGTGATTTCTCGATCGTTCCCCCGGCCTTTTCAGCCTTGTTGATCACTTCATCCACTTCTTCTATTGATTTAGCATTATAAGCGAGCGTAAGCCCCGGGAAACCATGTTTCTTAGGCGGTGCTTTCTCATTAATGTCCTTTGCTAGCTCCTCTAAAGGATACAAAGCAAGTTTCGTTCCTGCATTATTAAAAAAAACGATTGCTGGTTCTTCCTCTTTTATCGATGTGCAAAATCCCAACCCATCCCGATAAAACCTTAAGGATTCATTGATATCCTTAACACCTAAAGTTATAAGGTTAATTCTGTTCATACTATTCCTCCTTTTTTCTTCTTCAAAGGGTAATTCGACATATGAATCATTTTCCCTTTATAGTTTGATTGACCATCAAGCCACACCATCACAAATGCTTCTTCTTAAATCTCCTAACAAGGCATACCATTTGCCAAAACCGGCTCCAAGAGTATTCCTTCTCGGATCGGTCCTCATGCAAATTACGTAGGAAATCCACTTTCTTTGCCGAATGAATACTTGTTTTGTCATCTGTAAAGGAATTGCCTCATACTTATCGAATTCAACAACAAAAGGGGGAATCTCGATGAATACAAGTGCAGTTGCCCGGTTACTGAATGTTTCCCATAGTACGATTCAACGCTGGGTCACCCAATTGAACATGGAGGTAGAACGGAATCAGCTTGGCCACTATCAGTTTTCAGATGAAGACATTGCATTATTGAGAAAAATCCAAGATCAGCTGAACGAGGGCATCATTCTCCAAAAGGTCAGTATATCAGAGAAAAAGATTAGAAAAGCAACCGTCCAGAAACACTCCGAAACGAATAAAGAACATGATCAACTGATAGAACGAGTCGTCAGGCTTGAAAATGGACTGAAAACAAAAGCGGACGATGTTGTATCCTATCAACTTTTACAGCACAGAAGTGAAATGGAAGAAATGCACAAGCTCGTTAAAAAGCTCGAAGCTCGTATCGAAGCGTTAGAAACACCAATTGTCCAGCCATTTGATTATTTCCTCGCGGCTGAAGAAGCTGCTGCCACTAAAAAGACGAAAAAAAGGCCATTCATAAAAATGATTTTTGGAAATAACAGAAGGAATGATAGTTCATCATGGAGCACAGCAGACAGCGATTAACATCGATTATATTCAAGATCGTTAATGAGCACCCCACCATAACCATTTTTCCTAGGCTCAAGTACTTCTTCGACATTCGTGCAGTGAATAGAGACCTGATCTGATTAATTACCCCAAAAATAAAAAGGCCAGGACCCAAGATTTATCTCACCTGGGTCGGGCCTTTTCATCATCTTAAATCAACACTGCACGGTCATTGAGCATTTTTTCGCCTTTGATGCGCTGGAATTCGTTAAGCAGTTTTTCAACGGTTAGCTTCTGCTTTTCAGCGCCTCTAGCTTCAAAAATGATCTGTCCCTTATCCATCATGATCAAGGAATTTCCAAGATCGATGGCCTGCTGCATATTATGGGTCACCATCAACGTCGTTAACTGGTTCTTTTCAACGATTTCCTTCGTCAGATTTGTCACAAGCTCTGCCCTGGAAGGATCGAGTGCTGCTGTATGTTCATCAAGAAGCAGGATTTTAGGATCGGTGAAGGTCGCCATCAGCAATGAAAGTGCCTGGCGCTCCCCACCTGATAATAACCCCACTTTTGCAGTCATCCGATTTTCCAAGCCTAAATGAAGGGTACCCAAACATTCTTTAAAAAGCTCTTTCCGTTTTTTTGTCACCCCGAAGCCCAAACCTCTTCTGTTGGTTCTGCCATATGCAATCGCCATATTTTCTTCAATCGTCATATGTGGTGCCGTCCCCAGCATCGGATCCTGAAAAACGCGGCCAATCATTTTAGCACGGGCATGTTCCTCAATGGCCGATACGTTTTCCCCATCAATGATGACTTCACCGGCATCAGGGAGAATCTTGCCGGATATCATGTTCATCAGCGTCGATTTACCTGCTCCATTACTCCCGATGACTGTTACAAATTCGCCTTTAGTCATCTGCAGTTCAAGATTCCCAAGGGCTAGCTTTTCATCTGGTGTCCCTTCATTGAAGACCTTATAAATCTGATTTAACTGAAGCATATCCTTCTCCCCCTTTCGATGAAGTACCACCATGGCGCATCTGTATTTCTTTGAGCCGCCTTTTCTTTCGGCTTTTTTCCTTTTGTTTATCGGTAATTTTCGGAATGACAAGTGCCCCGACCACAATAAGTGCCGTAATTAATTTAACATCACCTGTATTAAGGAAATCTACGCGGAGTGCCAAAGTTACGACGATTCGGTAAATGATCGCTCCTCCAATGACCGCAAGTGTCGCACGTGCAATCGTTTTTGAGCCAAATAATGCTTCGCCAATTATAACGGATGCCAATCCGATGACGATGATTCCAATCCCCATACCAATATCGCTAAACCCGTTATATTGGGCAACCAAGGATCCCGAGAAAGCCACAAGTGCATTTCCGATTGCAAGTCCCAGGATTTTCATGTTTCCTGTATGGGCGGAAAAACTCTTGACCATTGCTTCATTATCACCCGTCGCACGTAAAGCAAGACCGATTTCCGTTTTTAAAAAAGCTGACATTCCAGCTTGAATGATTAAAGCCACAATCAACATAACAATTAGTATGGCCCACGTTTTGGGCAAGCTATCACCGAGGCCCACGATCGTTAAAAGACCATTCAAGACATTGTCCACCCCTGTGCCAGCCCAGGCATCCTGAATATTCGTGATGATGGTTGTTTGGGAAAGCAACGGAATGTTGGATGCACCCATGATCCTTAGGTTGATGGAGTAAAGTGCGATCATCATTAAGATACCTGCAAGGAGTGGATTGATTTTCCCTTTCGTATGAAGGAAACCCGTTATTGTGCCAGCAATGAACCCGGCAACCATTGCACTCAACGTGGCTATGATCGGCGAGAAACCGTTAACGATCATAATGGCGGCAACAGAGGCCCCTGTCACAAAACTGCCTTCCACTGTCATATCCGGGAAGTCGAGAATCCTGAATGTTAAATAGACACCGAGTGCCATGATCGCATAAATCATTCCCGACTCAAAAGAGTTGAATAAGGCTGAGAACATATTTTTCTTCCTTCCCCGAACAAAAGCAGAGTTTATTTTACAAACTCAGCATCCGCTTTCCATTCTTCTTTTATTTCAACACCCATATCTTTTGCTGCCTTTTCATTGATGACCAATTTTAGTTTTTGTGGATATTGAACCGGGATATCTCCGGGTTTTTTGCCATCCTTCAGGATTTCAACCGCTTTTTGCCCCGCTTCATAACCAATATCATAGTAACTGAAGCCATAGGCTGCAAAACCACCCGCATTCACGGAATCCAGCTCGCCAACAAACAAAGGGATATCTTTATCATCTGCCACAGAAATGACCGATTCCAGTGCCGAAACAACTGTATTATCAGTAAAGATATAGAAAGCATCCGCTTTTCCGATTAATGATTCCGCTGCCTGTTTAACATCTGCAGAAGTTGAGACAGATGCCTCCACAACTTTCAATCCCGCTTTTTTCGCTTCCGCTTTCACATTTTTTATTTGGACGACGGAATTTTGCTCCCCTGTATTATAAACGGTTCCAATTGTCTTGGCGCCAAGTTCATCTGCTAGGAATTTCATTGACTTGGCAATTGCTTCAGGATGGGAATCCGTCGTACCCGTCACATTTCCGCCTGGCTTATCCAAAGATGTAACAAGCTCCGCCGCAACAGGATCGGTAACCGATGTAAAAACGATTGGAATATCCTTGGTCGCATTTAAAGCGCTTAGGGCACTAGGAGTGGAATTCGCAAAAATCAAATCCACTTTATCCCCAACAAAGTTATTGGCGATCGTTTGACTGTTATTTTGGTCACCCTGTGCAATTTGAAGATCATATTTGGCATTGATGTCGCTATCCTTCAATGCCGCCTGGAATCCTTTATATGCCTGATCCAGGGAATCATGCTGTACGAATTGTGATACCCCAATGTTGAAGGTATCCTTTCCGCCTTCATCCTTCGCCGCATCTTTTTCCTTGTCATTTCCACACCCAGCCAATAATAACCCTGCGACCAATGTCATAGCTGCAGTTGAATATAATTTCTTTTTCATATTTTCCCCCGCCTTTTTTCTTATTTAAGACTATGTCTTTCTAACGAAGCCAGCATTTTCGCTTTTATGTCCTAAATTATAATCGTTTAGTCCCAATTATCCAATATATATTTTAACTTTTTAGAATTTTTCGAGTTTTTAATGTAAAACATCAAAAAAAGCTGCTGTGAAAGGTATGATGACTTTCACAGCAGCTTAATGGAATATCAGTGTTCGACTACTTGATTAACAATTTCGGTAACTGTAGCACGATCAATTTTTTCTTTGCCTTCTTTTAAGGCCTTCAATGTGGCTTTTGTCAATTCCAAAGGTATTTTACAGAATTGGATGATCTCTTTCGTTTCAATTTCCCCAATGTACGCATCGGCTAATGCAAGATTATGTTCCGTATGGGCAAGCATCTCATCGAAACCCCAGCCATCCGGATAAAAGTTCACACCACGTTCTGCATCCTCCTCACGGTTACGCAGGATATTGACCGTTTGGAGTCCACGGCCAAATGCGATGGCAAGTTCACGGTCCGTTTCCGTTCCATCGTACCAGTTCCACATATCGGACAGCATGACGCCAACTAAACCCGCAACATAATATGTGTAATCATCGAGCTCTTCTTCATTATGAATTTGCCAGTCCTTAGTAACCCATTTTGCCATGCCTTCGGCCATTTCCTTTGTCGACTCCAAGACTTTGGCTTTTGCACCGGGAGGACAAAATTGAATCCAGTCCGAAAGAAGCAGGGTCACTTCGGGCAGAAAATCCTTATATGGTTCAAATAACGATTGAAGTTCTTCTTCCCTAGGATCCGCCCCAAGCAGCTCGCTTAGAGCATGTAACAGGGTAACCTTAGTATCTGCAGGCAGATCGGGGTGGTCTTCGATCTCATCGATGGCGCGCATGCAAAGGTATGCAGCTCCAATTGCCTCCTGTAATCCCTTCGGAAGATAGCTGATTGGAATGAAAAAAGTCCGGCTTGTTTTCAAGAGAAAATCCATTGCTTTAGTATGTAGGTTACTTTGGTCAGTCATATTAACACTCCTTTAAATATCCAATGAACAATTGATTAATTATATCAAACATTCTCTTTGATTTCAGCTACCCTATTCCTTTGAATATAAAGGAACTTTAATGGCCATTAGATCTTCAGCCAAGATCGTGTTTGCGAAGATAGCTTCGCTTTCCTTCCTTAACCTCTCCGAATCCTCTGGAGTATACCGTGAGCTGATATGGGTAAGGATTAGATGCTTAGCTCCCGCTTTCAAAGCCGTTTCTGCAGCCTGAACCGTGGTCGAATGATAATAGGCGGATGCCATTTCAGATTCTTCTGCTGAAAATGTAGCTTCATGAACAAGGTAGTCCGCTGAATCAGCAAGAATGAGAGCATTGCTGCACACACGCGTATCACCCAGAATCGTGATGATCCGACCTTTTTGCGGAGCACTTAGATAATTCTTCCCATTTAAGATACGGCCGTCATCAAGACTGACCGTTTGTCCATTTTTCAATGCTTTAAAAAGCGGACCCGGCTTCACACCTTCTTGCAGCAGCCGATCGACGAGCAGGCTTCCCTGGCGATCCTTTTCTACAATCCGGTAACCGATACTGTAGATGCCATGATCCAGCGCCATGGCCGTCACTGTGAATTGTTCGTCCTCAAATGCTACGCCTTCCTCTATTTCAATGATTTCCAATGGATATTTTAAATGAGTGCCACTCACCTGTAAGCTCGTCTTAATAAATGCATCAATGCCATGCGGACCATATACGGTCAATTTATCCACTCCGCCCTGAAAGGATCTGCTGCTTAAAAACCCAGGGAGTCCGAAGATGTGATCACCATGCAAATGGGTGATGAAAATTTTTTCAATTTTTCGCGGTTTGACTGCCGTTTTTAAAATTTGATGCTGTGTTGCTTCCCCACAATCGAATAACCAAACCGTCCCGCGCTCTTCCAATAATTGAAGAGCGATTGATGTCACATTACGCGCTTTAGCCGGAACGCCAGCGCCTGTACCTAAAAAAACAAAATCCACGATACTACCTCCGTTGCAAATACTTTATGACTTAACTATAGCATAATCAAAGGTGCTCTTTCATTTATGACCCATTAAAACCAAAACAACATTAAACTTTTAATGAAATATAAGAAAAAAATGCGCAAATTGATTGCTTTGAGGGAAAGCTAAACGTAGAATTAGAAATTGGTACACAATCGGGAATTCCAACTTTATAGACAGATTTAACGGAAAGTTGAGGTTTTAACATGACAGAAAACAATAAACCCACAGCATTGATTATGATTTTTGGTGCTACCGGAGATTTAGCGAAAAGGAAACTGTTTCCTTCCATATATCGACTATTTCAAAAAGAGAAAATCAATAAATTCGCCGTCGTTGGAGTAGCAAGGAGATCATTGACGAACGAAGAGTTTCAAACAAGTGTCAAGGACTCCATACTTAAGTTTGGACATGCGGAAGAAAAGGTAGACGAATTCATTTCCCATTTCCATTATCACTCCCATGATGTAACTAGCTCGGAATCATACCTCCAGTTAAAAGACATTGCCGAAAATTTAGACGGGCAGTACCATTTAGAAGGAAATCGGATCTTCTATTTAGCGATGGCACCTGAGTTTTTCGGAACGATTGCCGAACAGATTAAAGCTCAAGGCCTGACTGATTCGACTGGATATAAGCGCCTGGTCATCGAAAAGCCATTTGGGCACAGTTTCGAAACTGCTCAAAAATTGAATGAGCAGATTCGAACTGCATTCGCTGAAGATGAAATCTACCGTATCGATCATTATTTAGGAAAAGAAATGGTTCAAAATATTGAGGTCATACGTTTTTCAAATGCCCTATTCGAGCCGCTTTGGAATAACAGATATATATCTAACATCCAGGTTACTTCAAGTGAAACACTTGGCGTTGAAGAACGTGGGCGTTATTATGAAACTAGCGGTGCCCTAAGGGATATGGTCCAAAACCATCTGCTGCAAATGGTTGCCTTGCTTGCCATGGAACCCCCGATCGCTTTGACAACCGAAGAGATCCGAAGCGAAAAAGTGCGGGCATTGCGTTCACTTCGACCTATGAAGGTGGACGAAGTCAATCAATACTTCGTCCGTGGCCAATATGGTGAAGGAACGATAGGCGGTCAAGCGCTTCCGGCATACCGCAATGAACATAACGTAAATCCCGAATCCAACACAGAGACCTATGTTGCGGGTAAATTGATGATAGATAACTTCCGTTGGGCCGGTGTACCTTTTTATATCCGTACCGGTAAGAGAATGGATGTCAAATCAACGAATATCGTTGTACAATTCAAAGATATCCCAATGAATCTATATTATAAAACAGAAGAAACGTTAAACCCAAATCTTCTCGTTATCCATATCCAGCCAGACGAAGGTATCACATTGTACTTAAATGTCAAGAAATCCGGGACGACGTCCAATACAAAGCCAATGAAGCTGACCGTCTCGAACAAAGGGATCGAACACATCAATTCTCCCGAGGCATATGAAAAGCTATTGTTTGACAGTATGCGTGGAGATGCTACAAACTTCACTCACTGGGACGAGGTTGCCCTCTCATGGAAGTTCGTCGATACCATTTCCGATGCATGGGAAAATACTAAAGAAGAATCTTTCCCTAATTATGAAGCAGGATCCACAGGTCCACTTGCATCAGATGAACTCCTGGCAGAAGATGGACATATTTGGTGGCAAATCAAGAAAAGCGAAAATAATGATGATTGATAGGATATCAAGAAGGGATGCAGATTTGAATTCTGCATCCCCTTCTTCATTCATGAAACATTCTTCCTGACCAATTTCTCCCGGATAATATGAAACATTTCCTTGGGCTTTGACATTTCTTCATCTCTTTCTAAATTAAGCCAAAATGAAACACCCAGTTCTAAGACAATGAATAATAAAAAAATGGCTACAGCCAACCAGATGATGAACATTAGTCATCCGCTCCTTCTCTCTTATCTGCCTACTGTATCCTATGGTCCGTCCATGGCTTTCAATGTTTATATTTCCTTTTCCGCAGGTGTTTAAACCTAAAAAGATGGATGGATGAATGACATACATCATACTACATTTCCATAAAAAAGGAAATAAACCAACACTATTTACACCTAGTTCATTTTTACCCTTTCCAACCTTTTGGACTCTTTATAGAAAAAGAATGGTAAGGTCTTGCTGAGGTTACACTAGAAAAGGTGCAAGTAATGGCACCACTAACTTCGATGTGGGGGGATTATCGAATGGACATTCGTGAAGGGTTAATTCCAACAGCGTTGGGCACAGCCGTGACAGCTGCTGGTTATGCAATGAAGCAGAACCGGCGCTCAAACAAAATGGTGGCTAATACGGTATTTGGTTTCGGTTTGGCACATATTGTATTAGGGGTCATTGACCTTGTGGAGCATCGGAGATAGTTTTTTTAAAAAAGCCGGCTTAAAAGGGAATTCCCTTTTAGCCGGCTTGAACTTATTATTTTTCCATCCATTCGGTATGGAATGTTCCTTCTTTATCAATGCGTTGATACGTATGAGCTCCAAAATAGTCACGTTGGGCTTGAATTAGGTTAGCTGGCAGCGTTTCTGTACGATAGCTGTCGAAATAGGCAAGTGCCGATGACAAGCAAGGAACCGGAATTCCGTTCATCACTGCCGTTGACACTACCTCACGTAGAGCTCCTTGATAGCTTTCGGCAATCCCTTGGAAATAAGGATCAAGAAGCAGGTTGTTCAAGTTCGCTTTACGATCGAACGCTTCCTTGATTTTTTGAAGGAATTGTGCGCGAATGATACAGCCGCCACGGAAAATCATCGCGATTTCGCCATATTGCAAGTTCCAGTCATTTTCTTCTGATGCTGCTTTCATTTGTGCAAATCCTTGTGCATATGAACAGATTTTGCTCATATAAAGTGCTTTTCGGATACTTTCAATCAAAGCCTTTTTGTCGCCTGTAAATGATTCGGCTTTTGGACCACGAAGGATTTTACTCGCTTCAACACGCTCGTCCTTGATTGCTGAGATAAACCGGGCGAATACGGATTCCGTAATGATTGGAAGCGGAACACCAAGATCAAGCGCACTTTGACTTGTCCATTTCCCTGTTCCTTTTTGGCCCGCTTTATCTAAAATGATATCGACCATCGGCTTGCCAGTTTCTTCATCATATTTTTTGAAAATATCAGCAGTAATTTCAATTAGATAACTATCAAGTTCCCCTTCATTCCATTCAGTAAAGACTTCATGGAATTCTTCAGCGGACAGCCCAAGAAGATTTTTCAAAAGGAAATAAGATTCTGAAATCAATTGCATGTCCCCGTATTCAATACCATTATGTACCATTTTCACATAATGACCTGCTCCATCCGGTCCGATATACGTACAGCAAGCATCACCATCGACCTTAGCTGAAATATCCTTCAAGATCGGTGCAACCAGTTCATATGCTTCTTTTTGACCCCCAGGCATGATGGATGGACCTGTTAGAGCCCCTTCTTCCCCTCCTGAGACGCCTGTACCGATGAAATGGATGCCAAGCTTGCTTAATTCGTCATTACGGCGCTGAGTGTCCTTGAAGAAGGTATTTCCTCCATCAATAACGATATCCCCTTTTTCAAGTAACGGTTTTAATTGCTCGATTGTCGCATCTGTTGCAGCACCAGCTTTAACCATCAATAAAATTTTGCGTGGTGTTTCCAAAGAATCGACGAATTCCTCAAGCGTGTATGCGGCCGTTACGTTTTTACCTTCCGCTTCCTTCATCATTTCGTCCGTTTTTGATCCTGAGCGATTATAGACGGAAATTGAATATCCTCTGCTTTCAATATTAAATGCAAGGTTCTTGCCCATTACCGCTAGTCCGATAACGCCAATCTGTTGTTTTGTCATGATCATCTTTCCCTTCTCTATATCTTTACACAGCTTATACGCTATTCTTTTTCAAAAGAAGGATCATTCCTCCTGGATTGCTCAAAGAAATCTTTGCTGAAGCTAGTGTCCGTTCCAATCGAACGGTTCTTCAAGGGTAATCCCTTTTTAATAATATTTTCTCCGTACTTATTTTGCAAGTGTTCCATCGCTTCATACAGAGGTTCTTTTGCTGCATCCTCTTGAAAGGAGAAAATATCCAGCTGTTTGAAGGCTGACTCTTTCTCTATGACATCATAGGCAGTGACACCAAGGAGTCTGATCCCTTCCCCATTCCAATTTTTCATAAAGAGATCTGTAGCTCCATCCAGGATATCCTTTTTTTCAAAAACAGGATTAGGAACCGTCCTGCTTCTCGTTATAGTGCGGCGGTCTTTGTAACGGATCGTCACTCCTATTTTTTGACCAAGCAGGCGTTTATTTTTCAACCGGATGGCTACCCTCTCAGAAAGCTTTTCCAATACACCGATCAGTTCTTTTTGATTTGTGGAGTCATGTGGCAGAGTTGTTGAGTTCCCAATGCTTTTATGATCAAAAATCGCTTCGGGATCCACAATTCTGGGGTCAATTCCATTAGCCCTATCTTTCAAACGGATGCCATTGATCCCAAGAAGCTGTTTCAGTTGACTATCATTGGCAATTGCAAGGTCCCTGATCGTCATTATGCCGATGGTTTTAAGCTTTTCCGAGGTCTTATCCCCGATTCCATGCATTTCGTTCACTTGTAAAGGCCAGAGCTTTTCCGAAATATCCCTTTTCCTTAATATGGTGATTCCCATTGGCTTCTTCATATCAGAGGCAGTTTTGGCCAAAAATTTATTAGGGGCAATCCCGATGCTGCAAGGGAGATCCATCGTATTCAAAATTCTTTCCTGAATGCTATTGGCTATATCTAAAGGTGAACCCAATTCGGCGCATTCACTAATATCCAGATACCCCTCATCTATCGAAACCGGTTCAACCATCTCTGTATATTGCCTTAATACATTGAAAATAGCCAGTGATGCCCTTCGATAACGCTCGAAATTCGGTTTCTGAATGACTAATTGAGGACATAGTTTTTTCGCCTGCCAAATCGGCATGGTCGTTTTAACCCCGAACTTCCTCGCCTCATAGCTGCAGGTGACGATTATGCCTCTTCTCTCTTCAACATTGCCTGCAATCGCAAGCGGTTTGCCTTTCAATGAAACATCATATGACATTTCAACTGAAGCATAGAAACTATTCATGTCTACATGGAGAATGACCCTGCCATTTTTGGGATACATGTCCTTCATGTTTGACCGTCACATCCTTGTAAAAATAAAAAACACCGGATAATAGGGCCAATAAAAAACCATTTCTTTTAAGATACCCCTATTTATCTTTGGTAACCACAGTGAAAGATAATGCAAATCCAAGAAAAACAGCCATCATGTCATTGATGACTGTACATAAATTCCAGCAATACTTGAACAAAGATGATACGAGTTTTTAAGGATCAATGATTGTAATCAAACGGCTACCCCATTGGCAACACCCTGCATATATTCAGTTTATTGATTGCCTGGCTGGACTATGTGTCCGGTGGGGAGGACATCCGTCCATTTTGCAATCCACCTCTGTTCATCATTGCCGAGAGCTGATTTACCTGGATATAATACCTCATTCCTATATCAGTGGTAATAATTCATTCCTGACATTGCCCATTCCAGCAACAAATCCTTGCTAGGGGGAATCAATTATATGGCATCAGATTTCTCGATGGAAATCACGGATTGAAATCGGTAAAGCACATTCCTCATTTCCAACAAGAAATACGGCCACCTTCTTTAGATTTACTCAGGAAACTCTCTTCCGGATCTATTTTTCGATTTAATTATTCCCCGGATACTTCTTTGATGATACTGACAACCATTTCAGCAAGCTTCGTTAATTCCTCAACGGGTATTCTTTCATTCGTAGTATGGATATCTTCATACCCCACTGCGAGATTGACAGTAGGAATCCCAAAACCTGCAATGACATTGGCATCGCTTCCGCCGCCGCTTTTAACCAACTCGCATGGACGACCGATTTTCTCTGCTGCCTTTCTTGCGACTTCGACTACATGATCGCCAGCCCCATATTTAAAACCAGGATACATGACGTTAACTTCAACTTCAGCCCGTCCGCCCATTTCAATGGCGGCAGTCTCGAATGCCTCTTTCATTCTCGCCACTTGTTTTTCCATTTTTTCAGGAATCAAGGATCTTGCTTCCGCAAGGATTTCAACATGGTCACAAACAATATTGGTTTGCTGTCCACCTTGGAAACGTCCGATGTTGGCTGTCGTTTCCTCGTCGATCCGGCCTAACGGCATTCTTGAGATCGCTTTGGCAGCGATCGTAATTGCCGAAACTCCTTTTTCAGGGGCGACACCAGCGTGAGCAGTCTTGCCTAAAATTATCGCAGACACTTTCGCCTGAGTAGGTGCAGCAACGACGATATTGCCAACTTTTCCATCACTATCAAGAGCAAAACCGAATTTTGCCGTTACAAGTGAGCGATCCAATGCCTTTGCCCCTATCAAGCCAGATTCTTCACCGACTGTTATGATAAATTCGATTGTCCCATGCTCGATATTCTGTTCTTTCAACACTTTAAGCGTTTCTAACATGACCGCTAATCCAGCTTTGTCATCCGCTCCTAAAATGGTCGTTCCGTCTGACACTATGTATCCATCTTTGATGGAAGGCTTGATTCCATTACCCGGTACAACCGTATCCATATGGGAGGTGAAATAAATGGTATCTACGCCTTCTTTCATTCCTTTTAAAGTACATACTAAATTGCCTGCACCATGACCCGTAACTGCTGTTGTATCATCTTCAAAAACCTCTACACCCAGTGCCTCGAATTTTTCTTTCAGCACTTTGGCGATGGCTGCTTCATTTTTCGTTTCGGAATCAATCTGGACCAATTCCATAAATTCACTAACTAAACGTTCTTCATTAATCATAAAATAAAACCTCCAAAAAAAGTTTTCCTCTTTAATTATACTTCTAAAAGCGGCGCCCCGGCAAATAATGTGAAATTGAGGAACCGTGCTTAAATGGAATGCTGGTCATCCCCCGTCCAAAGTTCCCCTTAAAAATGGTGAATGATAACATATAAATGGGTTTACGAATTCTTCCCAGTATGGAAAAGAGCCCAAAATAGATATATTTCGGGCTCCTTGCAGTTGGATCATAACGGGATATTGCCGTGTTTTTTCCATGGACGTTTTTCTTTTTTGTTGCGAAGCATTTCAAGTGATTGAATGATCTTAATCCTTGTTTCCCGGGGATCAATTACATCATCTACCATTCCAAGACTTGCAGCAACATATGGATTAGCGAATTTATCACGGTATTCTTCTATTTTAGCCTCACGAGTCGCTTCAGGGTCTTCACTATTTTGAATTTCACGGGCAAAAATGATATTTGCCGCTCCAGCCGAACCCATTACCGCGATTTCCGCATTTGGCCATGCAAATGTTAGATCAGCACCGATGGATTTACTATTAAGGGCCACATAAGCTCCTCCGTATGCTTTACGCAGGATGATCGTCAATTTTGGTACTGTTGCTTCTGAATAAGCGTATAGCAGCTTTGCACCGTGACGGATTATCCCGCCATGCTCTTGTTTAACGCCCGGGAAGAAGCCTGAAACATCTTCAAACGTAATTAACGGAATGTTAAACGAGTCACAAAAACGAATAAAACGGGCAGCCTTATCAGATGAATCAATATCCAGTCCCCCTGCCAATACTTTTGGCTGGTTACAGACAAGTCCCACTGATTTCCCTTTGATTCGCGCTAAGCCGACCACTATGTTTTTCGCAAAGCCCTCTTGCACTTCCATGAAGGAACCCTCATCGACAATTTGCTCCAATACTTTCCGAACATCATATGGACGGATCCCTTCATATGGGACTACATCCGTTAAGTCCGGACGGTAGTCATCTCCATCGTCCGTTTCCAAAACCGGCGGCTTCTCTTCATTGTTTTGTGGAAGATAGCTCAGGAGACGTCTAACGTCGGCCAATACTTGTTCTTCTGTCGCTCCCTTGAAATGCGCATTACCGCTTATGGTATTATGTACAGTCGCTCCACCCAATCCTTCAGATGAAATCTTTTCACCCGTAACCGTTTCAATGACTTTAGGTCCTGTTATGAACATTTGGCTCGTTTTTTCAACCATGAAGACAAAGTCGGTTATGGCTGGAGAATAAACGGCTCCGCCTGCACAAGGTCCCATAATAACGGAAATTTGTGGAATGACGCCTGAATAAATGGAGTTCCGATAAAATATTTGTCCATAACCGTCAAGGGAAACAACACCTTCTTGAATACGCGCTCCACCAGAATCGTTCAAACCTATGAAGGGGGCCCCATTTTCCGCCGCCAAATCCATAACATTGGCAATTTTCAGAGCATGCATTTCCCCTAGTGCACCGCCAAATACAGTAAAGTCCTGGGAAAACAGATAAATGTCGCGGCCGTTTACCTTTCCATAACCGGTGACGACCCCTTCTCCCGGTCCTTCTTCCTTTTCCATGCCAAAATTAGTATTACGGTGTTTGATGAAAGGATTAAGTTCAATGAAAGTTCCCGGATCAACTAAAAGCTCGATTCTTTCCCTTGCAGTAAGTTTGCCCTTTTCATGCTGCTTATCGATTCTTTCTTCACCGCCGCCCATTTCCACTTTGCGGCGTCTGTCATATAAGTCATTGATCGTTTCATATATGTCTGTCATTCCTGCTCCTCCTTTGATCCGGCTCGTTCACAAAGCTCAAACAATACACCTGCAGTAGACTTGGGATGAACGAAAGCAACATCTGCTTTGTGTGCTCCCTTTCTTGATGAATCGTCAATCATGCGCAATCCTGATTCTTTAATTTCTTTAATTCGATCTTCGATACTATCGACACCAAGGGCCACATGATGAATCCCTTCACCGCGTTTATCAATGAATTTGGCGATTGGACTTGACGGTGACAACGCTTCCAATAACTCCAAACGGGTATTGCCTGCCAAGATAAAGGCCACTTTTACGCCTTGGCTCTCCACTGTCTCTATTCCTTCAAGTTCCAAGTTCAGCGTTTCCGTGTAAAGTGGTAAGGTTTCATCAAGTGACTTGACGGCAATACCAATATGATCGATATTTTTAATCATCATTCATCCCCCCATGTTATGCATTATGGATGACTCTATTAAAATACTATTAATCTTCCATTGAAGCCTTTCAAGATTCGGAATAATATGAACATTGTACTTTTACTTGTTTCTACTAAACGTTCAAGTTAAAATAAAACCAATTAAACTGTTTGAGGGAGAGAGAGCATATGGGAAATAAAAAAATAAGAAAGATCGTCGTGTATTTAATGCTTATCTCGATGTTGTTGACGACCTTATTATCAGGTATCGCATTTCTTTTATAATAAATATCGGAATGAGAGGGAAGCAAAGACTTCCCTCTCTTTTTTATTTTATCGCTCCGTTTTTCTTTGCCAAAGTTTTGAAATCATCGTTCGACTTGGTGATTAACACCTTTGTGCCGATAGGGACTTTTTCATACAAACGCTCTACATCGGCTTTATGCATCCGTACACAGCCATTTGAAATGAATTTACCGACTGACGACGGTTGATTCGTACCATGTATCCCGTAAATCCTGCCATCGGTATTTCGTGCATCAAATCCAATCCACCTCGATCCCAAAGGGTTCCTGGGATCGCCGCCCGGAATATTCTTTTTTCGATAATAGGGATTGACCGCTTTTATTTTAACCGTGAAAATCCCTTCAGGTGTCAATTCCTGACTCTTCCCAGTGCCGACCGGCAGAATCTCCTTGACCTCGTTATCATCAATGAACGCCAATTTATTGTTGGCTTTATTGATGATGATAAAAGGATCTCCCGGCTTAACCGATTGAGGTTGAGCTTGTACCTGTAGCGGCCACAAAGATAGCATAAGCAACAAAGAAAGGATCCATTTCATTTATATCAATTCCTTTACTCTTTTGCTTAGTTTAAGCCATGTGCCTCTTTTTCATTCGGTTATTGGCCAGCTTGGGTAACCCCTTGAAGGAATGCTTTAACAATAAATAGCGTTCCATTTCCTTCATGAGCTGCAGTAATGCGGCCCTTGATTCAAACTCTTCCCGTGTCTGTGGAAGTGCCATTCCCCTAAAATGCAGCTCCATTTCTTCAAGCTTTTTCAGATAAAGAATGGCCGTATTTTGTGGATGGACGTTTTCTGCCAGGTCCTCAATAAAATCAGCCACTATCCCGCTTTGCTTGACGACCAATGGAATATTCGTGACTAGAGGAAGAATGCGTTCAATTATTTCAAATTGCTTTTCACGCATTTTGAAATAATGGTAATACAGGTCTTCTTCCCTTAAGAAATGATTTTCCACGTCCCTGAAGGCAAGGCTTTTGGCTTGGTTAAGAAGATTGRCTGTTTCAGTAATTTCCTTACCATCCCATGTGTGGTCATTATCCCTTAAATAGCGGACAATCCCCATCAAGATCGCACTAAAGTTAGTTTCGATACTTTCCTGATAGGCAAGCAGTTTTTCATCGACACTGGGCATGTACAGATTCATGACAAGTGCAACTCCAACTCCAACGGCAATTAATATCGTTTCATTGATCAGCAGGGAAAAAGTGATGTTGCCAGCTCCATAAAGATGCATGATGATGACGCTGCTCGTTACAATTCCCTCATTAATCTTCAAGGCAACTGTCGTAGGAATGAAAATCAAAAGGATCAACCCTATTGTCAGCGGATGGAACCCGATGAAATGAAAAAATAGGGATGCATAGACCATTGCGATCAAACAAGCTAAAAACCGGTGCCAGGAGGCATCCACCGACTTCTTTTTTGTAACTTGAATGCATAAGATCGTTATGATTCCCGCAGCCGAAAAATATTCCAGGTTAAGCATTTGCGCGATAATAATTGCCAGGGTAACCCCCAAAGCAGTTTTAATCGTCCTGTATCCGATTTTAAACATTGTTATGTATCACCTGGCTCTTTCGCTATCTATTATAATACTATCAGGATTTCAGATGTTTTTACAGTCCTTTGTGAATGAAATTCCCAATTTTTCAAAATCCATTCACTCAAAAATACATTATAGGAATAAAATAAAAAAAGGTAACCTAGTCGTTACCTTTTTTTTATAATTATATACTATTTGCCTTGGCTTATAAAACTTTTTCCAAGAAGTCTTTTGCACGCTGGCTTTTCGGATTGGAAAAGAATTCTTCCGGAGCACTTTCTTCGACGAGAAGACCCCCGTCCAAGAAAAGTACACGATCGGCCACTTCTTTGGCAAATCCCATTTCATGCGTTACGATAAGCATGGTCATCCCAGTATGTGCCAGTGACTTCATTACCTCGAGCACTTCTTTTACCATCTCAGGATCAAGAGCTGAGGTCGGCTCATCGAAAAGCATCACTTCCGGATTCATTGCCAATGCCCGCGCAATGGCGACCCGTTGTTTTTGTCCGCCTGATAGACGATTCGGATATGACGATTCTTTATCGGCCAAACCGACTTTAGTCAAGAGCTCCCGAGCTTGTTTTACTGCTTCAGCTTTTGATAATTTTTTCACCTTCATCGGTGCATATGTCAGATTCTCCAGGACGGTTTTATGAGGAAATAAATGAAAATGTTGAAAAACCATTCCTACATTTTCACGCACTTTCATGATATTGGTCTTTTTTTCAGTGATGTTTTGATCTTTAAACCAAATTTGACCATCAGTTGGAGTCTCAAGCATATTGATGCAACGCAAGAAAGTTGATTTTCCCGAACCGGATGGGCCGATGATCGCTAACACTTCACCCTGCCCTATCTCGGTGCTGATGCCTTTTAATACCTCGAGCTTACCATAATTTTTTTTGAGCTCATCAATTTTAATCACTGCGTCTCATTCTCCTTTCAATCACTTTGCCTAAGATGGTAAGAACCATAACCATCACATAATAAATGAGACCGGCAAATAAAATCGGCTCGAAGAATTTATATGTCTCACCGCCGACAATATAAGAACGGCGCATGATATCCCCCAACCCAATAATTGTGACAACGGCTGATTCCTTCGTTAAGGAAATCACTTCGTTCACAAGGGACGGCAGGATATTCTTGATGGCCTGCGGAAGTATTATATTAAGCATCATCCCTGAATAGGGTACCCCAAGTGCAAGTGCAGCCTCACGTTGCCCTTTATCTACCGCTAGAATGCCTCCCCTGATAATCTCAGAGATGTATGCGGCAGAGTTTAGCCCGAATGCTAAAAATGCTGCTTGGAATGCTTCGATTTGAATCCCTAATATTTGCGGTGAACCAAAATAAATCAGCATTAATTGCAGCACTAAAGGGGTACCGCGGAAAATGGATGTATAAAAGTCAGCAATCCAATTTAAGGGCTTGATTCTACTGATTTTAAGTATAGATAATAATATTCCCAAAACAAAACCGATTACAGCCGCAACCGCTACAACCTTTAATGTAGTCGGTATTCCCTCCAGGATATATGGAAGGGAGGGTATAATCCTATCAAATTCCAGATTCACTCCATTCATCCTCTCTTATGAAGGCCGTTATCATGGGCCTTCCTCCTGCTTCATTTAATGTCAATAAAGCGCGGAAAAACGTTCAGAAGGCATATTGCATCTCTTCTGAACGCTTTTCCTCTCTCTGTATTATTCGGTTTCGCTGCCACCGAACCATTTTATTATTAATTTTTCCATTTCACCATTCTGTAACATTTTTTTCAATTCGGCATTGAATTCGCCAGTTAACTTGCTTCCTTTTTGGAAAGCGATTGCCGAACCGGCATCTTCTTCACCAGATTTGATCACATAGCCCACCAAATCTTTATTATCTTTCAAATAGCCTTTTGCCACAGTATCTTCCATGATTGCGGCGTCAAAACGTCCTGTGGACATTTCTTGAACAACCTCTGGAATACGATTCCGTTTTTCAATTTTCATCCCAGTCTTTTTGGATTTATTCAAGTCGTTTGCCAATGTCTCCTGAATGGATGCAAGCTGTACCCCTACCGTTTTCCCTTTTAAATCTTCAACAGTTTTGATTTTACTGTCCTTTGTCGTGATGATCATGTTTTTAGCTGTATAGTATATATCACTGAAATCAACGGATTGTTCACGTTTTTCTGTTGGAGTCATTCCAGAGATAACGAAATCGACCGATTTATTTTCCAGAGCTGGAACAAGACTATTAAAGTCAATGTCCTTCACTTGAACCTCATAACCTAATTTTTTACCGATTGCTTTAGCGATATCAATGTCAAATCCTTTTATTTGATCACTTTTAGATGTTTCAACATATTCAAATGGCGGATAATCCGCAGATGTTCCCATTACCAGGACCTTTTTGTCTTCTTTGCCAGCTGTGTTTTTATCTTTTTTCTCAGATGTTCCGCATGCTGCTAAAATACCTACTAATAACACAGAAGTAAGCAACAATGCTAACTGCTTTTTCAACTTCATTATTATTCCTCCAAAATGATATTTTCAATTCTCTTGTTATTAAATTTGGTTTTAGGTTATATAAATTAATTAATTTGCATAACTAATATTCATACACTAATGTGTATTTTAACACACTCTAATAATTATTCAATAACGTAAAAAATAGATTTACTTTTCGAAATATTCACTCAATTAACCCTCCCCATTTCGCACTTTTTCTCCAGAGGGGATATATCTGGCTTCCTTATCTATCTTCTTTCCTAAATGTTCCTTATTTATGCAAGTTCATGAATAAAAAAAACCCGTCGATTGGCGGGTTTTTTTGCTTATGGCTATAGCTTACACTTCTTCGCAATATTGATCGAAGTAGTCTTGTAATTTTTCAACTACGGACATCGGGTGGTGCCCTTCAATTTCATGGCGTTCTATCATAGTGATGATTTTTCCATCTTTCAGCAATGCAAATGATGGGGATGACGGTGGATACCCTTCGAAGTAATCACGGGCTTTTTCCGTCGCCTCCTTATCTTGCCCAGCAAAAACAGTTACAAACTGATCAGGGCGTTTATCATTATGAATCGCATGAGCTGCTGCAGGTCTAGCTATTCCCCCAGCGCAGCCACAAACGGAGTTGACCATAACAAGTGTCGTTCCTTTTTGTGCAAATACCTCTGCTACTTCCTCGGGAGTAGTCAATTCTGTATATCCAGCAGTCTTAATCTCATCGCGAGCCTGTTTGACTACGTCGTTCATTAAAAAATTAAAATCCATATTCATGGTATGTGCCCCTTCCAAGTTTTCTCTTCAATCCTATCATAACAATTGCCACTTCGTGATTCAATAAATTTACCTGCTAAAAGTGGATAAAGGGATCCGAAACATGTTTAAAACGAAAAGGAAGCGGGAACCATGTGTGTAACAACAAGAAAACTTCTTACAAAGGGATGGGGCATGAGAAACAATTCAAGCCCCACCCCTTTCCTGTTTAATTTGACTTAAACGTATCAGTAAAAAATTGAAAGACTTGCTTAACAGCAGTGGTGACCGTTTTATTCCCTGACATCACTTCATTCTCCAAAATAGGGAGAAGACCTTTGACGGTTTCATTTTTATAGAACATCGTTTTAAGCTGGTGATCCATTAATGAATAAAGCCATTCCTTAGATTGCAGTCTTCTCCGTTCTTGAAAAACACCAGATTCCTTGGTCATAGCGGAAAATTCATTCAATACATCCCAAAGTTCTGGAATTCCTTTACCGGTTATGGCAGAACAAGTATATGCCTTTCCTGCCCATCCCTTTGTTGCCGGCTGAAGGAAGTGCAAGATTCTACTATATTCGGACTTTGTCCTAATCGCCAACGGAATGTTCTCTCCGTCCGCTTTATTGACCACAATTCCGTCCACAAGTTCCATGATCCCTTTTTTCATCCCCTGTAATTCATCCCCGGCACCGGTTAGGACAAGGAGCATGAAGAAGTCGACCATGCTTCGTACTATAGCTTCACTCTGGCCGACACCAACAGTTTCTATCAGGATGACATCAAATCCCGCCGCTTCACAAAGCAACATCGTTTCCCTTGTTTTGCGGTGAACTCCTCCTAAGGTGCCTTCGGATGGTGAGGGCCTTATGAAGGCACGGGGGTTTCTTGCCAGCTCCTCCATCCTCGTCTTATCACCTAGGATACTTCCCCCGTTGATAGAAGAGCTTGGGTCGACGGCTAGAACAGCAACCTTATGGCCCCTGGCACATAAGTAGGATCCAAACGTCTCGATAAACGAGCTTTTCCCTGCACCTGGCACTCCGGAAATCCCGATTCGAATCGAGTTCCCTGTATGAGAAAGGATGGAATGTAATAATTCCTGTGCAGGATCGAAGTGGTGGGGTGCATTGCTTTCAATCAGTGTAATCCCTTTAGCAAGATTGGCCCTGTCCCCTTTTATGATTCCCTCTTTAAGTTCATGGATCGGTATGCTTACATTTTGTTTTTTGATGAATTTGCTTTTTGAAGCTTTGTTATGACTGGCTGCTAATTCTACACCTGGCTTTAATGAAGAAGCAAAACCTTCCTGATTGTTAAGATCGACCCATTCCGGCTTCTTGTCTTCACTCATTATTGGACCACTTCCTCATATCCGAGGCGATTGTATATTTCCTGAAGCACTTTTTTCGCTGCCTGTGGAATGACTGTACCAGGTCCAAAAATGGCTGAAGCGCCATTTTCCATTAAGTAATCATAATCCTGTGCAGGGATGACGCCGCCGACGATCACTATGATGTCTTCACGGCCCAATTTCTTCAGTTCCGACATAAGCTGCGGCAACAATGTTTTATGACCGGCAGCAAGCGAACTCATTCCGACAACATGCACATCATTTTCCACGGCCTGTAAGGCGGTTTCTTCCGGTGTTTGGAATAATGGACCGATATCGACATCATAGCCTAAATCCGCAAACCCCGTTCCTACTACTTTAGCTCCACGATCATGACCGTCCTGACCCATTTTAGCCATTAACAAACGCGGTCTTCTTCCTTCATTTTCAAGGAACTCTTCCGTCATGCGGACGACTTCCTCAATTTCCGCTTCTTTTGAGTATGCCGAGCTATATACGCCGCTGATAGAACGGATCGTTGCTTTATGACGTCCAGCCACCTCTTCGACCGCATCGGAGATTTCACCTAGTGAAGCCCGTACTCTTGTAGCTTGCACAGCCAGTTCAAGCAGGTTACCTTCGCCTGTTCTAGCAGCCCTGGATAGCGCCTGAAGAGCTTCATCCACCTTTGCCTGATCACGCTTCGCTTTTAATTCGCCCAAACGCTTAAGCTGACTTTCGCGAACTGCGGTATTATCTATCTCCAGTATTTCAATCGGATCTTCTTTTTTCAAACGATATTTATTGACGCCGACAATCGTTTCATCCTGAGAATCGATTTTAGCTTGACGCTTTGCAGCCGCTTCCTCGATCCTCATTTTTGGAAGGCCGGTTTCGATTGCCTTTGCCATTCCTCCAAGACCTTCGATTTCTTCTATGTGAGCCCAAGCCCTTTCGATTAATTCATTAGTGAGCGATTCTACATAATATGAACCCGCCCATGGATCGATTACCTTTGTGATACCGGTTTCCTCCTGCAGATAAAGCTGTGTGTTACGTGCAATGCGGGCCGAGAAATCAGTTGGCAGTGCAATGGCCTCATCCAGTGCGTTCGTATGCAGGGACTGTGTATGTCCCAGTGCGGCCGCATGAGCTTCAATCAGGGTCCTTGCGACATTATTAAACGGATCCTGCTCGGAGAGGCTCCAGCCGGAGGTTTGGGAATGAGTCCTCAATGCCATCGCTTTATTATTTTTCGGTTCGAACTGTTTCATCAGTTTTGACCAAATGAAACGAGCCGCCCTCATTTTCGCCACCTCCATGAAATAGTTCAATCCTACAGCCCAGAAGAATGACAGGCGTGGTGCAAACTTATCGATATCAATACCTGCCTTCATGCCGGTACGTGCGTACTCAAGACCATCAGCCAATGTATAGGCCAGTTCGATATCCGCCGGCGCCCCCGCTTCTTGGAGATGATAACCCGAGATGGAAATGGAATTGAATTTCGGCATATATTTGGAGGTATACTCAAAAATATCAGCTATGATTTTCATGGACATTTCAGGTGGGTAGATATACGTATTCCGGACCATATATTCCTTTAAGATGTCATTTTGAATCGTGCCCGAAAGCTTATCCTGCGTAACGCCTTGTTCTTCAGCTGTCACGATATAAAAAGCCAGGATAGGTAATACTGCACCGTTCATAGTCATTGATACGGACATCTGATCCAGCGGAATCCCGTTGAAAAGGATTTTCATGTCAAGGATGGAATCAATGGCAACTCCCGCTTTCCCCACATCACCGACAACGCGTGGATGATCGGAGTCATAACCACGGTGTGTGGCTAAATCAAAGGCAACTGAGAGCCCTTTTTGCCCCATCGCCAGATTACGTCTGTAGAACGCATTGGATTCCTCAGCAGTCGAAAAACCTGCATACTGGCGTACCGTCCAAGGACGATTGACATACATCGAAGGATAGGGCCCCCTTGTAAACGGAGCGATGCCTGGGACACTTTCCATATGCTCCAATTCGCGATTATCTTCTTTAACATAAAGCGGTTTGACTTTTATTTGTTCATTGGTTTCAAACAGAAGGTTATCGATATTTTGCCCAACGGCTTTTTCGGCTTCTTTTTTCCATGCTTCTACCGTCCCTTTAATCTTAGCCTTGGCAGGATTTATAGCAGAAAAATTCGGTTTTTTCATTTCAGTTCACCCCTAGCTCATGCAATAATTCCAATAAAATCGCTATTACGTTCGTTTTAACATGGATAGAATCTTTCATGCCGGCTTCACTTAGTGTGATTTCCAATTCTTCTTGCTGCTTGCCAGCCAAATAAATATTGATTTCAGGGAATTGCTTTTTAATTTCTTTAATTGTGATTGGGGCTAATTCCGCGTAGTCACCATCACTGCCGCAAATACAATAGATAGGGAAATTGGTCGAAGCCACGTAATCGACTGCTTCCTGAATGGTTTGACACCCCTTACTACCTACTGTTTCAATACCTCCTGCTGCAGCCAGACTTTTAACGAAATCTGCACGGGGTTTATAGGATTTAAGGTTTTTCAAATTAATCAAACCGATTGTTGGAGCTGTTCCATTTATTTCTTTATAACTTTCACTGCGCAGTCTTATTTGTTCGAACTGAATGGATACCCGTTCCAAGGCAATTGGGGTAATGCCAACCGGCTTCTCAACTTTCATGTATGACACATGTTTATCCAGTGTCGGGGTTTTAATCTTATCAGCTGGATTCGGATATACATTCGTTCCGATGATACTATCTTTTCTGAAAGCCGCATTTTGAACTCTTCCTAGGTATACTTCAGCTATGTCTTTCTGCAGGGTGCCTTGCTTAATAAGCTCTAAAATCCCCCCGGCTTCATCGATTTCAAGGAATTTCGCCCAAGCCTTTTCAGCCAATTCATCCGTTAATTGTTCAACATACCAAGAACCGCCAGCAGGATCGACCACGGTGGTGATATTTGTTTCCTCTTTTAAAATCAAATGAGTGTTACGGGCGATTCTTTCTGAAAAATCATCAGATTCACCAGTTGCATGAGTAAATGGATGAATTTGAAGATATTGAATGCCACCGATAGCTGCAGCAAAAGCTTGGTTTGTGGTCCGAAGAATATTGACGTGCTGGTCATATAGCGTTTCTGTCAATTCGGAAGTAACAGCATGTATGGCCATTTTAAAATGATCCGGAGCTGTATCGAAGGCTTCAGCAAGACCTGCCCAAAGCCTCCTGGCAGCCCGCAGTTTGGCGATGGACATGAAGTAATTGGAATCGACTGCAAACGAAAATACTATTCTTTCGGAAACTGAAGAAATGGAAAGCCCTTGTTTTTGCCCTTCCAATAGATATTGGACGGCTGCCGATAATCCGTACGCGATTTCTTGAACGGCATTCGCTCCTCCATTATGATAGACTGCCGTATTAATCAGGACTGTCTTTAAATCCCGGCCTACCTTCTGATAATCTTGGATCGTCTTAAGCCAGTCTGCAAAATAATGATCCGTATCCTCTGGCAGCTGACCGCCAATGAGCCATTCTGCAATGGGATCTTCTGCAACTACGCCTGTCAATTGGGCATTTTGCGATTCAGCAACGGCTTTGAATTGCGGGAATAATCCTTTTTGTTTTCCCTTAAGGTCAATGAAAACCGGGATTTCCCTTAATGGGATATCTTTAAACAATTTTTCAGCCCTTGCTCCCTCAGCAAGCAAACTTGCAGGGTATGCCACGACATTTTGACCGCGCTTGAATGACACCTTCATCTTTTCATTTGCCTCTTCAGCCGTGACACCGCTTACAGGTTGAACGACCAGCCAAGGTTTTTCATAATAACCCGTTGGAAACGTTCCTCGGGTATAAGGGAAGAACCCTGGCAATTCAGCTACATTTGCCGTTGAATCCGCCGTTTCTGTATAAAGTGGATATAAAGTGATGCCCTCATATGTATTCGTTTTTAATTTTTCTATACTTTTTCCTTTTAAACTGACTTCCGCAGCTTCTTTCCACTCTTCCAAAGAAGGCTTAGGAAAGGTTATGTTTTTTACATCTTTCAGTTCCATCTGTAATCGCTTTCTTATCGTCTGCCGCCTCAATCGCCATATCCATTCTTCGGGAGAACGAACGCTCAGTCAGTTCAGATAAGAAAACCACCCTCCCATCAATTTGATCTGGATTATACTAACATTCTATCATAATTTTCTTGAAATTTAAGCCAATAGAAATTAGCAAAGGAGTTCTAAGAGAAGCTGATAGCCTTTTTCGTCTCTTTGAAATAAAGTACAGCCCTGTTCTGTGCTAGAACAGCTCTCAATAAAATAATAGCAAAAATAAAATTTTTGTCGATGTTTTTCTAAAAAGAAGTACAAAAAAAGGAAGGAACCTACTGTCCTTCCTTTTTCTTCATTTTAGTATATGGAAGTGTTTTCCTTGGAAATCTTTTCGATGATTTCTTTAACTCTTGCGAGGAACCGTCCACATACCAGGCCGTCCAAAACACGATGATCAAGTGATAAACAGAGATTAACCATATCCCGTACTGCAATCATGTCATTTATGACCACTGGCCGTTTCACAATTGTTTCAACTTGTAAAATGGCTGCCTGTGGATAATTGATGATTCCCATGGATTGGACAGAACCGAATGAACCAGTGTTATTGACAGTGAACGTGCCACCTTGCATATCCTCTGCTTTTAACTTACCCGCCTTCACTTTGGATGCGAGTTCCTGTATCTCCCTTGCAATACCTTTGATTGATTTTTCATCTGCATTTTTTATTACCGGTACAAATAAGGCATCTTCAGTTGCAACGGCTATTGATATATTGATTTCTTTCTTTTGTATGATTTTTTCGCCTGCCCACATCGAATTGAGCTCTGGAAATTCCGTAAGGGCTTGAGCAACCGCTTTTACGAAAAAGGCAAAGTACGTTAAATTATAGCCTTCTTTTTGTTTAAAGTCGGATTTTAGATTATCACGCAACTTCACCATATTGCTTGCGTCAACTTCCACCATCGTCCAAGCATGCGGAATTTCGTGCTTACTTTTCAACATATTGGACGCAATTGCCTTACGGATGCCGGTAACAGGTATTTCCTTGTCACCAGCCGCAGTCGTAACGTTTGTTACTGGGCTGGTTTGCCGATCAACTTGAGGAGCGAGCACTTCAGGAGCCGAATCGGGCATTGCCGAAGGCTCATCCGCCTTAGGAAGATTCCCTGATTCAACAAGTTTCAGTAAATCTTTACGGGTGATCCGTCCCTCATTCCCCGTTCCTTTCACTTTTGAAAGATCGATTCCATGCTCCTGGGAAAGTTTTAACACTGCTGGCGAATAGCGAGCTTTCCTTGATGGTTCGGCCGCTTGCTGTACATTTCTTGTAACAGGTGCATCAACTTTTTCTACACTATGAGAAACAGCTTGCCCTACATTATCGTTATCCGTCTTTGCCGTTTCAACTTCAATCGAGCAAATGACTTCCCCGACTGCTAACGTTTGATTCTCATCCGCTTTCAATTCCTTGATGATGCCGGTGAAGGAAGAAGGAACCTCAGCATTTACTTTATCCGTCATCACTTCAGCTAACGGGTCGTATTTCGTGACATGATCCCCAGGCTTTACAAGCCATTTACTGATGGTTCCCTCTGTGACACTTTCGCCTAGTTGAGGCATCTTCATTAATTCCATAGCCATAAATCGTTCCTCCTTCTTAACAGTCATTAATACTCAGCCAATTCCCTCATGGCTTTTTCCACCTTATCTGGATTCACCATAAAATGTTTTTCCATCGTAGGCGCATATGGCATGGCAGGTACATCAGGTCCGGCCAACCGTTTTACAGGAGCATCCAAATCAAAAAGGCAATGCTCGGCAATGATGGCTGCGACCTCGCTCATAATGCTTCCTTCTTTATTGTCCTCCGTAACCAGTAAAACTTTCCCCGTTTTAGATGCCGCTTCTATGATAGCATCTTTATCTAAAGGGTAGACGGTGCGCAAGTCAAGAACATGTGCAGAGATTCCATCTGCAGATAATTTTTCTGCTGCCTGAAGGGCAAAATGCACACAAAGGCCATAGGAGATGACAGTAATGTCCTCCCCTTCCCTTTTCACATCCGCCTTACCGATTGGAAGTACATAATCTTCAGTGGGTACCTCACCCTTGATCAAACGATATGCGCGTTTATGTTCAAAGAAAAGCACTGGATCTTCATCGCGAATGGCAGCTTTAAGCAAACCCTTTACATCATACGGAGTGGAAGGCATCACAATTTTCAAACCCGGCTGATTGGCAAAGATTGCTTCAACCGATTGTGAATGATAAAGAGCTCCATGAATTCCTCCTCCATATGGGGCACGGATCACCATAGGACAGCTCCAGTCATTATTGGAACGGTATCTAATCTTGGCTGCCTCTGAAACAATTTGGTTAATGGCAGGCATGATGAAATCAGCAAATTGCATCTCAGCTATCGGCCGAAGCCCATACATGGCGGCTCCAATTCCCACTCCTGCAATTGCAGATTCAGCGAGCGGTGTATCGATGACCCTGGCTTCACCGAATTGGTCATATAAACCATGAGTCGCTTTAAAGACCCCACCTTTTTTTCCAACATCCTCTCCCAATACGAATACACGGGAATCACGTTCCATCTCTTCCCTCATTGCCATTGTTACAGCATCTATATAAGAAATCACTGGCATTCTATTACCCCCTTACTTTTGTGCATACACATGATTCATTGCACTTTCAGCCTTCGGATATGGAGCATTTTCAGCATAATCAGTAGCTTCGTTGACTATCTTCATGACTTCATCATTCATTTGTTTCTCAAGATCCTCATCCATGATTCCCACTTCTTTTAAATACGCTCCAAATGTCTTTATGGAATCCTTTGTTTTAGCTTCGGCCACTTCATCCGCTGTCCGGTAGCTTCTGTCATCATCATCACTTGAATGTGGAGTGAGCCTATATGAAACGGTTTCTACAAGGGAAGGCCCCTCTCCCCTTCGTGCACGGTCAGCCGCTTCTTTCACTGCAGCATACACTTCCAATGGGTCATTGCCATCCACCGTTATTCCAGGCATCCCATAGCCAATCGCCCTATCGGAAACATTTTCACACGATAGCTGTTTCTCAATAGGAACGGAAATCGCATATTTATTATTTTCACACATGAAAATGACCGGTAGCTTATGCACACCTGCAAAGTTGGCCCCTTCATGAAAATCGCCCTGATTTGATGAACCTTCCCCAAACGTTACGAATGTTACTAAATCCTTACCTTCCATCTTCCCAGCAAGGGCAATTCCAACTGCATGCGGGACCTGTGTCGTTACAGGTGACGAACCGGTGACGATCCTATTTTCCTTTTGACCAAAATGTCCAGGCATTTGACGTCCCCCGGAATTGGGATCTTCCTCTTTCGCAAAACCTGAAAGCATCAAGTCTTTTGCGGTCATTCCGAAGGTAAGAACCACACCAACATCCCGATAATAAGGCAGTACATAATCCTTTTGCCTATCCAGCGCAAAAGCTGCTCCAACCTGTGCAGCTTCTTGCCCCTGGCAGGAAATTACGAAGGGAATTTTCCCGGACCGGTTTAAAAGCCACATACGCTCATCAATCCTGCGGGACAAAAGCATTGTCCTGTACATATCTAAAACCATTTCCTCAGTTAAGCCTAATTGTTCATGACGTTTTTCTACCATCATAAAACCTCCTGACCTTATTCTTATGAATGAATGGCAAGTCCATCGATAGCAAGCGCCGCCTCGCCGATTGCTTCAGAAAGACTTGGATGTGGATGAATTGTCTTGGCTACCTCCCAAGGTGTCGCATCAAGTACTTTTGCAAGTCCAGCTTCTGAAATCATATCCGTAACATGTGGTCCGATCATATGAACGCCAAGTATATCATCCGTTTTCTTATCTGCAATGATTTTGACAAAACCATCTGCTTCCCCGAATACAAGGGCCTTACCAACTGCACGGAATGGGAATTTCCCAATTTTAAGTTCATAGCCTTCCTTGTTTGCCTGCTCTTCCGTCAAACCTACGCTGGCAGCTTCAGGGCTAGAATACACACATTTTGAAATTAGCGAATAATCCAACCGTTCTGGTTTTTGGCCTGCCATATGCTCAACGGCTGTAATACCTTCATGGGAGGCAACATGAGCCAATTGAAGACCGCCGATACAATCACCGATCGCATAGATATGTGTTTCCTTCGTTTGGAAGAATTCATTGGTTTCAATAAAGCCTTTTTCTTTCACAATTTCCGTATTTTCAAGGCCGATCCCTTCAACATTTGCTGATCTGCCCACGGAAACCAGCATTTTTTCAGCTGTGAATTCCTCTACCGATCCATTTACTTCAGCAGAAATAGTTACTGAAACATCCGTTTTCAGGGTTTCAGGCAATACCTTGGCACCTGTAACGAATTTGACGCCTTTTTTAGTTAGGAGACGAAGCATCTCACTAGAAATATCATGGTCTTCAGTCGGGATGATTCTATCCGCATATTCAAGTACTGTTACTTCTACACCAAAATCATTCAGCATCGAGGCCCATTCAATTCCGATAACTCCCCCGCCTACAATAATCAATGATTTTGGCAGGCTCTCAAGCTTTAGGGCTTCATCCGATGTTAAGACCAATTCCCCATCAATTGGTAAACCTGGCAGTGTCCTCGGACGCGAACCGGTAGCTATGATAATATTCTGAGGAATAAGCATTTCATTTTCACTGCCATTATTCATTTCCACGGAAATTGTCCCAGGCATCGGTGAAAATATAGATGGACCAAGTATACGTCCTAATCCTTCATAAACGGTTATCTTCCCTTGTTTCATCAAGTGCTGAACACCTTTATAGAGTTGATCAACCACTTTATTCTTTCTTTCCTGTACCTTAAGGAAATCCAACTTTACATCCCCGGTAATAATACCGAATTCCTCGCTCTTCACTGCAGTCTGATAAACTTCTGCACTTCTTAAAAGTGCTTTTGAAGGGATACAGCCTTTATGTAGACACGTTCCGCCGAGCTTGCCTTTTTCCACGACAGCCGTTTTCAATCCTAATTGTGCAGCCCTTATTGCTGCCACATACCCACCTGTTCCTCCTCCGAGGATAACGAGGTCAAATTCTTCAGCCAAAACCACTCCTCCTCACAATTACAGATTGTCACCTTTTTACTTGCACTATGTTTATTACGTTATCCATGTTGAAAATTCCTGTGTTTATTTTAAAAAAACACAGGAATCTATAACTTGTATAACTACATTCATTTTCTTCCATTCAAGATATGCTTTTCATTTTGTAAAAATTGACTTCTTGAATTCCTCATACGAGCAATGCGCTCCTCTGCCATCCTGTCCGCTGCTTTGTAAGTTGGAATTTGATCACGTTTTGCAATCTCCATGACCCGTTCAATGGTATCATAAACCGTTTCCACTTTCTTAAGCGCTCTTTCCCGATTATACCCTAAAAGCTCATCAGCCACGTTTATGACTCCACCTGCGTTAATTACATAATCAGGAGCATATATAATACCTTTTTCATGAATTTGATCGCCATGAACAGGATCCTTCAATTGATTATTGGCTGCACCTGCAATGACTTTCGCCTTGATTTTATTGATTGTTTGATCATTTATGACAGCCCCTAATGCACAAGGAGCATAGATATCACATTCAACCCCATAAATTTCATCTGGATCCACTGCTGTCGCCCCAAAGGATTCAACTGCACGGGCCACGCTTTCTTTATTGATATCAGTCACGATCAGTTTAGCGCCCTCCTCATGAAGGTGACGGCATAAGTTATAAGCTACATTCCCGACGCCTTGGACTGCAATTACCTTGCCTTCTAAAGAATCATTGCCGAATGCTTCTTTTGCAGCAGCTTTCATACCGCGGTATACCCCATAAGCAGTTACAGGGGAAGGGTTACCTGAGGAACCGAATGCAGGGGAAATCCCAGTGACAAAATCCGTTTCCTCGTGGATGAGATCCATGTCTTCAACTGTCGTCCCTACATCTTCAGCTGTTATATAACGCCCATTCAGCCCTTGGATATACCTTCCGAACGCACGGAACATTTCTTCATTTTTATCCTTGCGCGGATCGCCGATGATGACGGTTTTTCCCCCGCCTAAATTCAAGCCGGCTGCTGCATTCTTATATGTCATTCCTTTCGAAAGCCTTAAAGCGTCTTCTATGGCATCTTCTTCAGAAGCATACGTCCACATCCTTGTGCCACCAAGTGCAGGTCCCAATGTCGTATCATGAATGGCAATAATCGCTTTCAAACCCGATTGTTTATCCTGACAGAATAGCAGTTGTTCGTAATCATACTTCTCAAGATATTTAAAAATTTCCATAAAGGAATCCTCCCTAGATGTTTTAATCGTTTGTGTCAGATATGAGGATGCTAAATTACTCCTCATTCTTACTGGTTACTACGTTCATTTTAAATAAATTCCGCTAAACACATGATATTTTTCCCATTTGGAATGGTTCCCTTGAAAAATCCATTCACTTTTAAATATGCAAATAACATGCCAATAAACTGAAAAGTGAGAGCCTTTTTAACCAAAAAAAGGAGATGCTGGTTAATAAGTTGGACTACTATAGCCTATAACAAATTTAAAAAAATTTCATGTTAGAAGTGGACTCTCACTCAAATTAAAATAAATCAGAAAATTCCGTGCAGTTTTTTTCATAGTGCGCAAATTTTAACGTGCAAAGAATTTCATAGTTCGAATTTTTCCATTTTGTAATACAGATTTCTAACTGATATCCCCAGCGCTTTTGCTGTAAGTGTTTTATTTCCATTGTGTGTATAGATCGCTTGCTGAATGATTTCGGCTTCATACTGGTCTATTATCTCCGAGAGCGGTTTACCCGATACGTAGCCAGAAGAAGGCCTCATTAATTTCTCCTGTTTTAATGGAACCTCTTCGATAAAATCGGGAATATGCTGTATATCAATGATCGTCTCGTTCAATTTCATGAAAATGATCGCCCGTCCTAAAATATTCTCCAGTTCCCTCACATTCCCTGGCCAGTTATAGATTTGCATCTTATGTATAGCATCTGCAGTGATTCCCTCTATGCTCCGTCCATACTCCTGATTGATTTTATGAATTAAATGCTCCGCCAATTCTTTCAAATCTTCTTTTCGCTTTCGTAAAGGAGCAATGAAAATGGGCATGCGGTTCAGCCTGAAATATAAATCTTCCCTGAATGATCCGCTTGATATTGCCTGTTCAAGGTTGATATTCGTAGCTGCTATGACACGGACATTGATGGGAATCGGCTTTGTTCCCCCCACTCTGATGATTTCCCGTTCTTGTAAAACCCGTAATAATTTTGCTTGGATGTTGGCTGGTAATTCACCAATTTCGTCCAAAAAGATACTCCCTTGATTTGCCTCTTCGAAAAAACCGACCTTTCCGCCTCTGCTTGCCCCTGTAAAGGCCCCCTCATCATAACCAAACAGTTCACTTTCAAGTAATGATTCTGAGATGGCCGCGCAATTTACACGTACGAATTTATTGAATTTCCTATCGCTCGCATTATGGATGGCGTGGGCAAACAACTCTTTTCCTGTCCCTGATTCCCCTCTCAATAAGACAGTAGCGGGTGTCCTTGCCGATAATTTCGCCTGTTCAATCGGAAGCTTCATCTCTTCGGAAGCTCCTATTATATCATCAAAGGAATATTTAGCCTGCAGTGTCCGGATAATTTGTCTCGCCCGATTCAATTCGTGAGTCAATGCTTGAATTTCAGATACATCATGAATGACGCCAACACTGCCTTTCAAGCACCCGTCCACAATGATTGGAGCTACATTCACAATCACTTCCTTATGTTTTGGGCCGACACGCATATTGACACCCCGAACAGGTTTTTTTGTCTGGAGCACTTTCATATGCATACTTTCACCTTCGTAAATATCGATGGAAGCCGGCTTACCAATCACTTGGTTCTTTGTTAAGCCAGTGATTCTTGTATATGCCGGATTGATCAATAGTCCCCTCCCTTGATCATCCACGACCGATATGGCTTCATCACTGGATTGAATGATTGCCTGGAGCATCGTCTGTATCTCTTTTAAATCAGTGATCTGCTCCGCCAATTGCACAGCTTCCGTTTTATTCCTAAACACGGAAAAAGCCCCTATGATTTCCTTATCGGCATTTACCAGAGGAATCCTTGTCGTTATGAGCTCCATCCCATTAGTAAGGGTGATCTCCTGATTTACTTCTTTTTTGTTCATTTCCATCACTCGAATTAATCCAGTTGAAGGGAAGAGATCCTTGATATGTCTGCCAATCACGTCCTCGCGCTTTGTGTCAGATGCTCGTTCCGCACTATCATTGAACATGATGATGAATCCCTCATGATCAATCACCACCATCCCTTCACTGGTCGTATTCAGGATCAAATCCATTTTTGCCGAGGCATTCTCCAATTTATTTATTAAACGATTTTTCTCTTCAAACAGCTTAGTCATAATGAGGGCAACACTTCCAGGAATGAGTATCGTTTGATCATCCATATCCCTTTTTATCTTTTTATAGACGGACGGGTCTCCAGTCGTATCAAAAATGATGTCCAAATCCCAATCCAATCCCTTGCTCCAATTAGTCACTGTAGGAATCCTTCGCTCTTTTGCAGCAAGCATTCCTTCAGCCGATTCATTTGTATCAGCCATACAAACAATTGAGAATACTTCACTTTCCGAAAGGAGTTTCAACACGGTTGTCCCTCCCACTCCTCCCCCCACTATCATGACTTTTTGCATGAGCCATCCCCCTTAAATAATTACCCATTTATTATTTCTATCCCTGCAATTTTTTTCATACTCCACACCTCATCTTACCATATTGGTATCCTTTAAAAAAAGCCACCAACTTCCAGTCATTTTCTAGATTCCCGAAACTTGACAAATATTTTATATCTATTATCATTTTTAAAAGATGGAATTTTCGGAAGGGATTTGACAGCATGAAACGTTTAATCGCTTTTTTGATTCTTTTTATACCCGGGGCCTTCGCTGCCTATGGCATAAAAATAATGAGGGACATGGTGTTCGGTATTTTACAGCCTCCCTATCCAGTCCTTTGGCTGCAGTTTTTAATCGGACTGCTTTTAGCGATTGCCGGGATAGCCTTTATCGCAGGCTTCGTCCTTCATCGAGATCGGAAACAAAATAAGGTCCAAAGCAGGTTCAATAAATTTTAAACACTAAAAAGAACACAAAAAAAAGAAGGTGCCATGTAATTATGGCACCTTCTTTCTTTATCTCGATCTAAGTCCTTCTCTGGCCCGTACGGCTGCCTCAGGAAAATCGGTTATGATGGCACTGCACCCCAATTTGAATAATCTTTTCATCTCGGCTTCCTCATTGATGGTATATGGCCGTACAGCAATCCCCATGCTCAACGATGCTTGAATAACAAAATCAGGGGCAGCCCGAAAATTTGGATGGATTGCGCTCCCGCCTATTGCCTTGGCATATATCCACGGCATGTACAGACCATCCCTATAAAGCGGTGCCGTTTCCAGTTCCGGTGCCAATTGATGGCATTTAACCAAACTGTAATGATTGAATGATGAAAGGATAATCCTTTCATCCATTTCGTAGGCACGGGTGAGCTGTATGACTTTCTCTTCTAAACCTGGATACAGAAAAAGCGTGTTTTTCAGTTCAATATTGCAATAAAGCTGATTGTCGTTAAGCCAGATAAATAGTTCTTCAAGCGTCGGAATGTTTTCTTTACCCAATTTCCCCTTAAAGTTTGGGGACGCATTAAGTGTTTTCAACTCCATCAAGGTCCTGTCTTTTACATACCCTGAGGCATTCGTGGTCCGATCGAGCTTTTCATCGTGAATGATGACCACTTCTCCATCTTTCGAGAGCTGGACATCCGTTTCGATTCCGTCCGCCCCTACACGTGCAGCTTCTTTGAACGCAGACATCGTATTTTCCGGATGTGTTCCTGCCGATCCTCGATGTGCAAAGATTAAGGTCATGATGAAATCTGCCCCCTCTCCCAAAAATCGTTATATCCCAATTTTATGAACAGACACAGCAAATTATTTTCATCTAGATCAATCATTTATCGGAAACTTTCAAAATGCAGGTGATTATTTTCGGCATAGAAGGTTCCTTTCGTTAAACAACTCAATTTCTTTTCCAAACTTTTGATTTGCCAGCAGGTATCCGGAAAGGCATTTGACCAATCGTTATTTCACCTTCCCCTTTTGATTCAAGCATATCTATGATTGACTTCCGTTTCTCATCCAATTGAAGGATTTGAGCCATCAACCTCTCCAATCAACATTTTGTTTGTTCATATTCCTTTTTTGATTCGAGTTCCTTTATTTTTGATTTATATAAAGGCAAAGTATCATTCAATTCTTTTTTTAAAGATTACGGTCAAACCCCTTGTCATTAATTATCGTTTTCCCTCCATACGACTCCCGATAACTGCCGCTCTAACTTTTCCATCCGMCTCAATAACGACGCCGATTAATTTTCCCATCTTTTCATCCGTTAAGATATTCTTGGCTTTTTAGGAAACTCCCCGGCGAATATGTCGCTAACCTAAAAAAAAATTAATGATTCAGATAATGAATCCCGCTTTTTCGACCAAACAAAAACGCCTTTTATTTATTGGATTCTTCCTGCAAAATCCAATAAATAAAAGGCGTTTAATTTTTTTTAATCGGCAGCGTAAAAAATTGAAGTTGCCGATTATAAAAAATCACAAAGCAACTTCTTCCTGTCCCCTTACCACCAGACGGAGAGTTCTTATTTATATTTAGCGGCTCTAGCCTTTATATGGTCAATGGTTACCCTGAATCTTAACAACCGTTTCCCCCTACCCCTGTCAAGATGCTTTATGCTCGAGACGGAGCTTATCGGCCACCATAGCAATGAATTCGGAATTTGTAGGTTTTGCCTTAGTCATGCTAACGGTATAACCGAAAAGGGATGAAATGGATTCTATATTGCCACGGCTCCAAGCCACTTCAATCGCATGTCGGATGGCACGTTCCACACGGCTTGCTGTAGTATTGTACTTTTTTGCAATATCCGGATATAAAACTTTGGTGATTGATCCCAATAGTTCAATATCATTATATACCATGGATATGGCTTCCCTTAAATACAAATAGCCCTTGATATGTGCAGGCACTCCAATTTCGTGAATGATGCTTGTGATGCTGGCATCGAGGTTTTTAGGCTTGGGTTCATTTTGGGGACGATAGCTAAACTGACTATGATTTTTTAAAACCGCCTGCCCTTTACCGCTTACCTGACGAATATGATTGGCTAGATTTTCCATATCAAAAGGTTTTAGGATAAAATAAGACGCGCCCAAATCAACTGCTTTTTTCGTGACATCTTCTTGACCAAAGGCAGTAAGCATAATTACATTAGGCATAGCACCCCGTTTTAATTCACGAAGTTTTTCAAGTACACCTAACCCATCTAAATGAGGCATGATAATATCGAGGATCAATATATCCGGATCAACGCTTTCAAGCATACCCAGGCAATCTTGACCGTTATGTGCCACCCCAATTACTTCCATGTCTTCCTGTGCAGAAATGTATTCTTCCAGAAGGCCAACAAGTTCTCTATTATCATCTACAACGCACACCTTAATTTTTTTCACGCTTGATTTCCTCCTCAACTACAATTGGTCTTTTTTTCTATATGACTAAATTCTATTGTAATTGAACTTTTCGACAATGGAAACTAAATTCCTTTTATTTTTGAAAAAATATAAGGAATTCAATATTATTCTCCGGATATCTCTTGTTTTCGACTTCGTTTGCTATTCGAATGAACCGATTGTCGAAAAATCTTCATTTCGTTTTCATTTTATCACATCGTTTTAAAAAAACATCTATTTTTTGAAGAAATCATATTTAATTCCTACCCATGACCTGCGTTTTATAAAAAAAGGGCATCCAAAAGGATACCCGGTTTCATTAGCTTGCCTTTTCATAATTATCTTTGTCATATATATTTATACCGGCTTCGTTTAACATCCATTCGATATGGACTCCATACCCACTTGTAGGATCATTAACAAATACATGGGTGACTGCACCGATTAATTTCCCATTTTGTATGATGGGACTGCCGCTCATTCCCTGAACGATCCCACCCGTTTTTTGAAGCAATTCTTTATCCGTCACTTTTAAGACCATTCCTTTAATCGCAGGAAACTTCTGTGGTATGGAACTGACGATTTCCACATCGAATTCCTCTACTTTGGAACCATCCACCACCGTCAGGATTTTAGCTGGTCCTTCCTTTACCTCATGGGAAAGGGTGATGGGGAGCGCCTTGTCATTTATCCCATTTTTAAAATCTTGATTTAATTTCCCAAAGATCCCAAAGGGGCTGTTGCGATTGATATTTCCTATTTTTTCTTTATTAGAAGAAAAGCGTGCCAATTTTTCTCCCGGATCACCATTGCTTCCCTTTTCGATGGACGTGACAGTCGATTGAACGATCTGTCCGTCCTTTACAACAATCGGCTTTTTTGTATCCATATCGGAAATGACATGTCCCAATGCCCCATATTTTTTCGAGTCCGGGTGATAAAACGTCATCGTTCCGATGCCGGCTGCTGAATCACGGATATACAAACCTAATTTGTAAGTTCCTTCATTCTTATCTTTCAAAGGTAAAAGGGTACTATGAAGCACTTTATTCTCTCGGTTAATGACCAAATTCAACGCCTGACCCTTTTCACCTGCCTGTTGAACAAAAGGGGTTACATCCCCCATCTTCTTTATCGTCTGACCATTGATTTCTGTAATAATATCACCTATTTCAATTTTCGCTTTTTCTCCTGGTGATTTTTTTCCCTGCGCAGTATCAATAAGATGATGACCTACTACGAGCACCCCAAGAGTATTAAGCTTCACTCCAATGGATTGGCCTCCAGGCATGACTTTAAAGTCTTTTATCACTCTAATGTCGACCTTTTTGGCAGGCAGGCCTGCTACATCGAGTAACACTTCATTCGTCCCTGGTTTCTCAGCACCAAGCGTAATTGAAGTTTGCTCATCATGAAGCGAAATCCCATCACTGGATCCCGAAGCTTTTGCAGAAACAGGCAATGATTTGGAAATACTATATTGACTTCCTTCAAATAGTACAAGATGATTTGGAATTAAAAAATATTCACGAGATGGCTGGTATAACCCTAATGTTAATAGCGAAACAAGGAGAATTCCACCGATGATTCTGTTTATCCATACAAATTTCAATCCATTCACTCTCCTCGCTCTCTGAAACTTTATGGCTACACCTTTAATTTAGCCCTCAGGACAGTCATTTATAACAAGTGCACAAAATAAAAGCTATCCGTTTTTGGATAGCTTTACAATGAATGCTTATGATAAAAGTTTAAATAATCTTCTTACTGGCCCATCAAGATGTAATCTTCAGCCTTTTGGCCAGCTGAATTAATTCATTGGCATGCTGCTTCGTCAAATCCGTAATCTCGACTCCTGAAATCATCCTGCCGATTTCTTTTATTTTTTCAGTTTCAATTAGAGGCTTTACCGAGGTATTCGTACGTCCAGCCCTTACATTTTTCGCTATGAAAAGGTGGGTATCCGCCATAGCTGCCACCTGTGGTAAATGGGATATGCACAGCACTTGAGACCCCGTTGCCACTTTATAGATCTTTTCAGCAATCGATTGTGCAACCCGTCCGCTCACACCCGTGTCCACTTCATCAAATATAATCGACGTTATGCCTTGGTGCTTGGAAAAAATGCTTTTCAAAGCCAGCATGATCCTCGACAGCTCTCCACCCGATGCAATTTTAGAAAGGGGTTTTAACGGTTCCCCCGGATTGGTGGAAATATAAAATTCCATCGAATCCAGCCCCGATTGATTAATGCCCCTATCTGATAACTCATCGAAAGTATAAGCCGTTTGAAGGAAATGGGGTTCGAAAATTGTCTTTTCCATGTATAAATCTTTTAATTCCTGATGGATCTTTTTGGTTAACTGCTGAGCGAATGTCTGACGAAGATCAGACAAATTCTTTGCTTCAACAATTAAATCAGCCTTTATTGATTTCATTTCCTTTTCAAGCTTTGCTATGTGTGTTTCCCTATTTTGCAGTTTTTCGACTTCTTCTTCTATGCCTGCACCATATTCCAGGATTTCCTCGATGGACCGCCCGTATTTACGTTTTAGCTGATTTATTTCATTTAGGCGACTTTCAATGAATTCAACACGTTCTGTATCAAAATCCAAAGAGTCTAATTGATCTCGAATGTTCGATACGGCCTCTTCAAGAAGGAAGTAACTATTTGATACGGTCTCGGAGCTGTTTTTTAAACCTTCATCAAGCCCTGCCGCCTCTTCCAGGTTATTCATGGCTACGGAAAGCCAATCAATTGCATGCTGCTCACCATTTAAAGCATTGTAACTCGTTTGCAGCGCTTCATGAATTTTTTCGAAATTATTAATTTTCTTCCGCTCTTCCATCAATTCTTCATCTTCGCGAAGTTTCAAATCAGCTTTTTGGATTTCATCGAATTGAAATTGGATCAAGTCAAGGCGATGAACCATTTGCTGTTCATTTTGACTCAAACTATTTAATTGTTTAGAAGCGGTTTCATAACGTTTATATAGCTTTTGGTATTCCGTAAGTGCCGATGCGATTTTTTCTCCGCCGAATTGATCCAGCAGAGGAAGGTGGAGCCGTTCATCCATTAATTCCTGATGTTCATGCTGACCATGAATATCTATCAATGTCCGTCCTATCTCGCGTAAAATGGCAATCGTTACAAGTTTTCCATTTACCCTGCAAACGCTTTTGCCGCTCTGTGAAATATCCCTACGAAGAATGGCCATACCGTCATTCATATCCAGGCCAAACTCTTCTGCCTTGGCAAAGACCGGGTGTTTCTCATCTTCAATTTGAAATAATCCTTCTATTTCGGCCTTCGACTCACCATGCCGTATGAACTCGGCAGAACCACGTCCTCCAACCAAAAGGTGAACGGCATCTATAATAATTGATTTCCCTGCCCCTGTTTCTCCGGTCAAGACAGTCAAGCCTTTCTCAAATGAAACGGACAGGCTGTCTATGATCGCAAAATTCCTAATCGATAGTTCTGTTAACAAACTAGGTCACCTCACAAAATTATTAGAGCATGTCCAAGAATTTGCCGGAAATGATCTTTGCATCTTCCTCAGAACGGCAGATAATTAAACAAGTGTCATCGCCGCCGATCGTCCCGAGTATTTCTTGCCAATTTAAATTATCAATCAATGCACAGATTGCCTGGGCATTACCCGGGAGCATCTTCATTACAAGTAAATTATTGGCTGCGTCAATGCGTACAAAAGCATCAACCAGGATTCTCTTTAATTTTTGAAGTGGATTGAAACGTTGATCGGCTGGCAGGCTATATTTATACCTTCCATCAGTTAAAGGGACCTTAACAAGGTGAAGCTCTTTAATATCCCTTGAAACAGTGGCCTGAGTTACATTGTATCCAGCTAATTTCAGCTCTTCAACTAGCTCATCCTGGGTTTCTATATCATTATTCGTTATAATGTCCCTTATTTTTATATGTCGTTGTCCTTTATTCATAAGTAGAAGCACCTCTTCTCAACTGTTGCTCATTTAATGAGTATCACTTTTATATCATACTTAAGCAAGCTGCCCAAAATGGGATTGTTTCAAGTATCATCCGTACGTGCAAATAGACCGCTTTCTAAAGTGGCTAATATTAATGTTATCGGATTTTTATGCAATTGTACAACTTTTTCTCTAAAAAGCATAACAACTCTATTTTTTGTTCATACCTATTTTATGTATTCCCCTTAAATGATTCAAGTGCATTACAGGACCATTTAAAATTAAAAAGCTCCTTTTAGCCAACCATCCAGCCAAAGGAGCCATACAAAAAGTTCTAGCTATTCTTTTTTAAATTGGGCATGGGCTTCCCTAACGATGTCATCCACCGTTTTCGAAAGCAATATCGCTCCATCGTCTTTTGACCCTTGCCAGTATAAATGAAGTAAAAATTCAATATTTCCATCGCCGCCGGTAATCGGTGAGAAAGAAGCATCCTTAATATCGTAGCCTTCCTTTTTTGCAAAAGAAATGATCTTATCCAGCACTTGTTTATGGATTTTGGGATCACGAACAATCCCCTTTTTACCCACTTGATCCTTCCCAGCTTCGAATTGCGGTTTAACTAAAGCAACGACGTCGCTTTCCGGAACGAGGAGCGTCTTTAACACCGGTAAAATTAACGTTAGCGAGATGAAAGAAACATCAATGCTTGCAAAGTTTGGCATCTCCCCATCGAGATCGGCGGGTGTAACATAACGGAAATTCGTCCGTTCCATTACTTTTACCCGTTCATCCTGCCTAAGCTTCCATGCAAGTTGATTATAGCCTACATCAAGTGCATAAGACATTGCGGCACCATTTTGCAGAGCACAATCGGTGAACCCTCCAGTTGATGATCCGATATCAAGCAGGATTTTTCCGTTCATTTGTAAATCGAATTCCTTTAAGGCCTTTTCAAGTTTAAGTCCGCCTCTTGAAACGTAAGGCATAACTTTTCCTTTGATCGTAAACTCAAGATCGACCGGCACTTTTTCACCCGGTTTTTCGTACCTCTCTTCATTCGCGTAGACAAGACCAGCCATAACCATACGCTTCGCTTTTTCACGTGTATCGGCCAAGCCTTGTTCTACAAGTAATATATCTACTCTTTCTTTCATCACTTTCATATTGTCAGGCCCTTTTTTCTTTTTTTGGTGTTATCATTTTAATCTTTTTGATGGCTGTCTCTGTCGTTAAACCGATTTCTTCAAGAAGTTCATCGACACTGCCATGTTCAATGAAATAATCAGGTATTCCCATTCGATCTATAATTGCCCCATAAAAACCTTGATCATGAGCATATTCAAGTACAGAACTACCAAAACCACCTTGTAGAACCGCTTCTTCTATAGTCAAGATAGGCATTTTTTCACCAAGAAGACTGCTTAGTATGTTTTCATCCAAAGGCTTGATGAAACGGGCATTGATCACCTTAACTGAATAATCCTCTTTCTCAAGCAGTTCTGCAGCTTTAAGAGCCATGGGGATGGTTGTACCGAACGTTAAGATGGCAGCATCCGTTCCTTCTTTAAGAACTTCCCACGTACCGATTGGAATCTGCTGTAAGTCAGTATCCATTTCAACTCCCGAACCATTCCCACGAGGGAAACGCATAGCGATCGGACCATCATTATAGCTTAAGGCCGTATTGACCATATGTTGGCCTTCGTTTTCATCTTTCGGCATCATCAACACCATATTTGGAATGTGGCGTAAGAAAGCAATATCGAAAACCCCTTGATGTGTTTCACCATCGGAACCAACCAATCCGGCACGATCGATCCCTATGAATACGTTTAGATTCTGTCGGCAGATATCATGGACCACCTGATCATAAGCCCTTTGCAGGAAGGTTGAATAAATAGCCAGGAATGGTTTCATTTTTTGCGTTGCCAATCCAGCTGCAAAAGTTGCTGCATGCTGCTCGGCAATCCCTACATCATAGAAACGTTCTGGGAACTCTCGGGAAAACCCCACCAATTTCGAACCTACAGGCATTGCAGGTGTAATCGCGACAATCCGTTCATCTTCACGAGCGAGCCTGCTGACAGTATCGCTTACGAGGGCACTCCAAGCAGGAGCTTTACTAGTGGATTTCACGAAATCGCCTGTCTCGATCTTGTATGGGCCTGTCCCATGCCAATTTCCTGTTGTATCCAACTCGGCAGGTGAATAACCCTTGCCTTTTTTCGTGATGACATGTAGCAGTACGGGTCCCTTCGTTTTCTTGGCATATCTTAAATTCTCCAGCAATTCTTCATAATTATGACCATCAACTGGTCCAAGGTATGTGAACCCGAGTTCTTCAAAAAAGATTCCTGAGACCAATAAGTACTTCATGCTATCCTTCAAGCGTTCAGCGGTAGCCGCAAGTTTACCACCGACTGCAGGAATTTTTTTCAAAAGCAATTCCAATTCATCTTTTGCCCAGTTATATTTACCTGCTGTCCGCAATCTTCCCAATATCGTGTGTAAAGCACCTACGTTAGGGGCTATCGACATTTCATTATCATTCAGGATAACGATCATGTCCTTTTTTTCATCACCGATATGATTCAAAGCTTCAAGCGCCATTCCGCCTGTTAGGGCCCCGTCCCCGATGACAGGTAAAATAAAACTTTTTTCACCTTTGATATCACGGGCAGCCGCCATTCCCATTGCAGCTGAAAGAGAAGTCGAACTGTGACCGGTTTCCCAAACATCATGAGGGCTTTCAATCATTTTAGGAAAGCCGCAAAGACCTTTATATTTCTTTAAGGTATTGAACTCTCCTGCTCTGCCAGTCAGGATTTTATGGACATAGGATTGGTGACCGACATCCCATAAAATTTTATCGTTCGGACTGTCGAATTCTTTATGCAAGGCTATAGTCAACTCGACTACACCTAAATTGGGCCCAATATGCCCACCGGTCACCGATAATTTTTCCACAAGAAATTTTCGTATTTCCATACTTAACTCAACTAGTTCTTCATTATTCATATTCTTCAAAAAAGAAGGGTCTTTTATAGATAGAAGATCCAAACAGGACCACTCACTTTCTGTCATTTTCGGTTGTAAGCAAAAACAAAGCCTCATAAAAGAGGTCTATATGGAAGACTTGACCGAAAAATTGGTTTTAAGTTAAAAAATAGCCGCCAACACCCAGGTGATTTCGGCGGCTTAATATACCTATTTATCACGTATCTCAATTAAAAATCCCATTTGGGTTTTCACATATTTTTGCACAATGAGTATACCATAAAACCTCATTTGATAACAAATTTAGCCACAATCAATGGTTACGGTTCGCTATTAAATCAGTTAGATCATTCAACAGACCCGTTTGTAATGTTGTTTTTCCTAAAGCGGCATGAGCAAGTTCAATATGATGTTCCAACTTTTCCTTTGCCCCTTGAAGAGTAAGTAAAGAGGGGTATGTGCTTTTGTGATTTCCCACATCACTGCCAACCGGCTTGCCGATCAACTCTACTGATCCTTCAATATCCAGAATATCATCCCGAATCTGAAAAGCAAGCCCCAGATGGTATGCAAAGTCACGTAAATGCAGTCGCTGTTCTTCATTCGCCCCGGCCAATATAGCTCCGGAAAGGATGCTAGCAGTCAATAATTTCCCTGTTTTATGTTCATGGATATACTCCAATTCCTGGAGCGTCAACCTTTTATTTTCACCTTCCATATCGGCAACTTGACCGCCAACCATCCCTTCGGCTCCGGCGGACCTGGCAATTTCAGATACAAGGTTCAGCTTCATTTCAGCCGTCACCTCGGGATCGATCATTTCCGTCACCAATTGAAAACTATATGTAAGGAGGGCATCACCTGCCAGTACTGCTACCGCCTCACCGAATACTTTATGGTTCGTCGGTTTTCCCCGGCGAAGATCATCATCATCCATCGCCGGGAGATCATCATGGATCAATGAATATGTATGTATCATTTCAATGGCAGCGGCTGCAGGTATCCCCATCCTCAAATTTTTCCCAAAGGCCTCTAGAACCGCAAAGACCAATAAAGGGCGAATCCGTTTACCGCCTGCTTCCAACGAATAGATCATGGCTTCTTTGACCACAGCCGGAGCTTTCAACTTATTGACATATTCAACGATTTCTCTTTCTATAATCGCCTTATATTCTTTAGAAAACATATCAAAGGACGCCGTACCCATGTTATTCTTCCTCCTGGACAGCGAAGTTTTCAAGTTCCCCATCTTCGCGTAAAATTTGAGTCAATTGATCTTCAACTGCCTTAAGTTTTGAGTGACAAAGCCTGGATAAATCCATTCCTTGTTTATATATGGAGATGGCTTCTTCTAAGGGTACATCCCCCTCTTCCAACTGTTCCACAATTTTCTCGAGATTCTCCATCGCTTCTTCAAATGTAGCTTCCTGTTTTTTTGTCATGGTTCCATTCGCTCCTTTATTTCTTTAATTTCACATTCAAGGGTTCCATCTTTTATGGAAACGGCTATTCTATCACCTTCGGTTACTTGCTGTGTACTTTTCACTAATGTCTCATCCTCAGCAAAAACCAAACCATAGCCCCGTTCCATGATTTTTAATGGGCTGAGGGCAGACAACGTGGCTGTAATATGAACGAACTGCTGTGATTTTTGCCGATAGATGGCTTCCATGGCCCTCTGTAATACTTTTGCATGCTGCCGCAAATCATCTTTGGATTTTTTCACAGCTTGTTCAGGATGCTGCTTTTTCAGAATATCGTTGATCTGATTAAGCTCATCTCTCTTTTTCATGAAATAACGCGTGCTGGACCTCCCTAGCCTGTCCATCGTCTTGTCTAGCTGTTCAAGCTTCTGTTCATACATTTTATGTGGATAACGAAAAGCATAAGACCTCTCCATCCTGGTCAATCGGGTACGTTCAAAATTCACCGCTTCACGAATGGAACGGGTCAAGCGATTCTTACGGTTCATCAGACGTTCGTGTATTTCATTAAGATGGGGAACTGCTAACTCTGCTGCACCCGTCGGCGTAGGGGCCCTCATATCGGCGACAAAATCAGCGATTGTAAAATCGGTTTCGTGACCGACAGCAGAAATTATCGGTATATCAGAATCATAGATCGATTCAGCCACTATCTCCTCATTAAAGGCCCATAGCTCCTCGATCGACCCGCCACCCCTTCCGACAATGAGCACATCGCTTTCCGCCCTTGCGTTAGCCATGGAAATTGCCTTGGCAATCGATTTAGCGGCATTATTCCCTTGCACAAGTGCAGGGTAAACGATAATTCTGGCAATTGGATATCTCCGCTTGATCGTTGTCAGGATATCTCTTAGTGCGGCTCCGGTCGGTGAAGTTATGACTCCCACAGACTTAGGGTACTGTGGAATCGGTTTCTTATGTTCGGCCAAAAACAAACCTGCCGCCTCCAGCTTTTTCTTCAGCTGTTCATAAGCAAGATACAAATCCCCCACGCCATCAGGTGCCATGCTTTTCACATATAGCTGATACTGTCCGCCCGCTTCATATAATGATATATCGCCCTTAACAAGTACCTTCATTCCATTTTCGGGGAGGAATTTCATCCCTTTGTTGTTGGCGGCGAACATAACGGATAGGAGTCGGGCCTTCTCGTCCTTTAGAGTAAAATACATATGTCCGCTTGTATGTTGTTTAAAATTCGAAATTTCGCCTTTTATGTATACATTTTGCAAATGGGGATCGGCATCGAACTTCCTTTTGATATATTTCGTTAAAGCCGATACACTCAAATATTGTTGGTTGCTCATATAATGTCTCCTTCCGATGGAAATCGGATATAAAGAAAACTTACCTATAGGTTACACTTAAAACTTGATTAAATCTATGAATGGAAAAAAGCGGTCTCCCGTTATTATAAAACAAGAGGTCCGCTTCTTTAAAATAATTTAACGCTTTTTTCAGTTTTTCAATGCTTGCTTGTTCTGTTCAAGTGCTTTTTGGGCAGATTTGACCGTATTCTTCATAAGCATCGTAATCGTCATGGGACCAACGCCTTTAGGAACAGGTGTAATGAATGAAGCCTTATTTTTCACTTCATCAAACGCCACATCACCGCAAAGCTTCCCTTCTTCATTCCTGTTCATTCCGACGTCAATGACGACTGCACCTTCTTTGATATGTTCACTCGTGATCGTGTCCCTCTTGCCGACAGCGGCCACAACGACATCAGCTTGCTTGGTATAATACGCAAGGTCCTTTGTCTTTGAATGACAGTAAGTAACGGTTGCATTCGCATTTAAAAACATTTGTCCGGCTGGTTTTCCAACGATATTACTTCTTCCTACGATGACAACATGCTTACCTTCAAGGTCATAGTCGATATACTCAAGCATCACCATGACACCGTATGGCGTACAAGGTAAAAAGGCATCCTGCCCCGTCATCATCCGCCCAATATTAATCGGATGAAATCCATCTACATCCTTCTCGGGGGAAATCGCTTCAATGATCGCTTTTTCCTGAATATGTCCAGGTAACGGCAGCTGCACCAATATACCGTGAATACTGTCATCCTGGTTTAATTCATCAATGCTCTGAATTAATTCCTCCTGAGATAGTTCCGCAGGCTTTTTAATTAACACAGAATGCATGCCCAAATCTTCACAGGCCTTTTGCTTATGGCGTACATAGGTTTGTGAAGCTTGATTGTCGCCCACAAGGATTACAGCCAAACCCGGAACGATATTTTTTTCACGTAATTGCTGCACTTCCTTACTCATTTCCTGCCTAACTGACTCTGCAATTTCTTTACCATTAATGATTTGAGCTGACATGTGTATATTCCTCCCAAGATAATTTGCTAAAGAAATTGCTGAGAAAATCCTCGTTCAAGGCTGCAGCTTTAGCTGCCGCTTTTCACCTTTACTTTCGATAAAACGGCATTTACAAAGCTGCTTGATTGATCATCACCGAATTTCTTAGCAATTTCAATAGCTTCATTCATTGCAACACTTACAGGAACATCTTCACTGTGAATCATTTCATAAACCGCGATCCGCAGTAAATTCCGATCAATGTTCGCCAGTCTTTCCAACGTCCAGTTCTCTAAATTGTCCCTGATCATTGCATCAAGTTGTTCACGATTTTCCGTTATTCCCATTACTAATTTCTTGAAATATTCATCAGTAGGAGCACCATCCAGTACGCTTTCCATTGCTTCTTCTGCATTCGACTTGGCAATATCTATCTGATATAGTGCTTGAAGGGATTTTTCACGGGCTACTCTTCTTTTCATAATCTTACTCCTTTAACATCTACTATTATATATGAAAATGCTAGAACAAACGAACATTAAATAATATTTTTTGAAAAATATTAAGATTTTCGCTGTTTTTTTTATAAATTAAGCTAATCTCACTAAAATTAAGGCCAAAAGACTCAAACACCTTGATTCAAGACAACATCTCAAGATTCATTTCCAGTTAAACGGCCAACAAAGTCCCATACTTTTTTAAAGTGTCAAAAAGCTCTTGCCTAGCTTTCATGCTCATATTTCACCTTTTACACTCTAACAGAAATCACCCTTGAATTAAAGGGAAACTTCCAGACACCGCCTTATTATGTTCATTTTACGTAATATTATAAGCCGGGTATCATCGAGTCAAAAATTCCAAAAACAAAAACCCGGCTTTTTGCCGGGTTTTTGCAGGTGTGAATCGAATGAAGCCACTTACACTTCTTGTTCGTGATCCGCTTCTTGTTTAGCGTTTTCAAACGCAATGCCTACTACATGAATGTTCACTTCACCCGCGTCGATAGCGGTCATATTCAACAAAGCTTCACGAATGTTATCTTGAACTTCCTGAGCAACTTTCGGAATCGAAACACCAAATTTCATGACACAATAAAGTTCGACTTTGATGGATTCTCCCGATAAGTCCACTTTAACACCTTTACCGTGATTCTTTTTACCAAGCTTTTCAACAACACCTGTAGCGAAATTCCCGCGCATATGTGCAACACCTTCAACTTCCGATGCAGCGATACCCGCAATTACCTCTATCACCTCAGGTGCAATCTCCACTTTACCCAGCCCATTATAATCATTCATTTCGAGTAATTGGCCTTCCATTTCATTCATTCAAAAGCACCTCCTGTCTTCCTTTACATTATGAGTTCATTACATCATATATTTCAAGGAATTTGGTATTAAATTCTCCGGAAACAAATTGTTCATGCTGAAGTAACTTAATATGGAAAGGAATTGTCGTATTGATACCCTCAATGACAAACTCTCCTAAAGCGCGTTTCATCTTCTCAATCGCCTCGTCCCTCGTCGGTGCATGGACAATCAATTTAGCGATCATGGAATCGTAATACGGCGGTATCGAGTACCCAGGGTATGCCGCAGAATCTACACGCACTCCGTAGCCGCCTGGGGGTAAATACATGTGAATTTTACCTGCGGAAGGCATAAAATTCTTTTCTGGATTTTCTGCATTGATCCGGCATTCGATAGACCATCCGTTAAAAGTCACATCTTCTTGTGAAAGTGATAGTTTGTCACCTGAAGCAACTTTGATCTGTTCTTTAATCAAATCCACGCCCGTTACCATTTCTGTAACTGGGTGCTCAACCTGGATACGTGTATTCATTTCCATAAAGTAGTATCTTCTATTCACATAGTCATAAATAAATTCAACTGTACCTGCACCTGAATAGTTAACGGCAAGAGCAGCCGTAACTGCAGCCTGCCCCATTTCCGCCCGTGTTTCACCATCAAGGGCTGGAGATGGAGTTTCTTCAACAAGTTTTTGCAAACGGCGCTGAACCGTACAATCACGCTCGCCTAAATGTATGGCGTTGCCATGATTATCTGCCATGACCTGGATTTCAACGTGACGGAAGTCCTCAATGAACTTTTCAATATACACGCCTGGATTCCCAAATGCCGTCGCGGCTTCCTGTTGCGTGATGTTTATGCCTTTGATGAGATCCTCTTCGGTCCTTGCAACGCGGATACCTTTACCGCCACCGCCAGCAGTAGCTTTGATGATGACTGGATAGCCCATTTCGTTAGCTAGGGCTACACCCTCATCCGTATCTTTAATTATGCCTTTAGAACCGGGAACGATCGGTACACCAGCTTTGCGCATGGTTTCCCTTGCTACGTCCTTTGTTCCCATTTTATTGATGGCTTCTGGGCTAGGACCGATGAAAATGATATTACATTCACGGCATAGCTCAGCAAAGTCGGCATTTTCAGCAAGGAATCCATATCCAGGGTGAATCGCATCAGATCCCGTTTTCTTGGCTGTACTGATTATGTTCGTTGTATTTAAATAACTGTCTTTTGATAATTTAGGACCGATGCAATATGCTTCATCAGCAATTTGAACATGTAATGCTTCTTTATCCGCTTCTGAATAGACCGCTACAGTCTCGATCCCTAACTCTTTGCATGCCCGGATGATTCGGACTGCAATTTCCCCACGATTGGCAATCAATACCTTTTTAATCATTTAGAAACAGCTCCTCATTCCGGCTTTACTAAAAATAATGGTTGGCCATATTCTACAAGTTGACCTTCTTTTACAAGGACTTCAACGATTTCACCGGTTACTTCGGCCTCGATTTCATTGAAAAGTTTCATAGCTTCCACGATGCAGACAATGGAATCCCCTGTTACTTTATCGCCTGCTTTTACATATGCAGGAGAATCCGGTGATGGAGATTGGTAGAAGGTCCCTACCATCGGAGAAGTGATTTTATGTAAATTTTCCTGTTCCGTGACGGCAGCAGCCGGTTTTGCAGGTTCAACAGCTTTTGGCACTACAGGGGCAGGGGCCGCTGCGGGCTTGACCTCTACAGCTCCATTGGCTTGAACAACTTCTGGAGCAGCTGCTGGGTGTAATACTGTACCCGCTTCAGTTTTTTTCAATTTAATTTTCGTTCCTTCATTTTCAAAAACGAATTCACTGATATTTGATTGATCGACTAGCTTAATTATTTCACGAATTTCTTGCACTTTCATTTTGTGGCACCCCTTGTCTAATTTAATATGAGTTTGTGAGGCAATAATATTTTATGTAACCTTTTACCTTTAGCTTATCCTACCTTGTCCATTTATGCACAAAGTAGTCGCTTTCTCCATGCGAAAGCGAATAAACTGAATACACTGTCATCTGTATTATAACAGATGTTTCACTTTCTCAAAATATTGTTTCCTTTAGAAAATTGAAAAGTTTATGACCAGCTTCTAACATCATACAATATTAGCTTATACAAATTCAATGATAGATTAGTTGCAGCTTGAAATCCATACTTCTATATTACACCTATATTATAATATTGTGAATAATTATAAACTGGATCCCCTCAGCGTTTTCACCTGATTTTTGCGAATTACCCCTGAAATAACAGCTATAAATTTTAGTATAATTACTTTTCTAGAATATTACTGAGAATTATAGTCACCATTTCTATTTGAGTTCTTGATATAAATAGACATAAAAAAACTTTTCCTCTAAAGTTTCCCGATTGGATGATCGCGAAAAAAGCTTAATAAAAAAAGCCACCCTTTTTTTATTAAGGGGGACTTTCACATTTTCATGATTATGAACTGTTGTGCATCAGCTCTTTCATCTGTATGTGAGATTACTTTTCCGGTTGAAAATCGACCACTACATTTTGTGCATCGCTCACTTCTTTCCTTACGAGGCGGATAATGTTATTGGCCTCTGTTTTCGTCTGTTTATCGGCCTTGACACTCACCTTTACATCCGTTCCATCCACACGGACAAGTGCGGCATTGTAATCCATGGCCACTATTAAGTTTTCGATGATATTTTCTTTTACCTTCGTTTCACTTAATTGTTCGATTTTCGCATAGGCCTCGTCTCTTTCCTCAGAGGAAAGCTCTGTGTTGCCCATCTTTGCAGTCAATTCTTCATTCAGCTTCGCCCGTTCATCTTCAATCTGCAACCTTAACGATTCAAATTCATCCCCTGATGCAATGGTTACAGAAGAACCTTCTGTATTTTTGGCCGTTTCTTTTTCACTTTTATTTTCCCCTTTTGGATCAGCTTTGCTTTCTGTTTTACTTTCTGTTTTATTTTCTGCCTTTTCCATTTGTTCTGTTGCCGTCATATCTGCGGCATTTTCCTCTGGAGCGGTTAAATAATAGACTGAAAGTACAACGACCAGACTTAGCATAGTCAATAACCAAACGGTTTGTTTTTTTAATAACATGTAGATTTTCCCCCTTATTTTTTAGGCATGACAGAAACCCGGTGACTCGGTACATCCAGTGAACGTGTGACAGCTTCGATGATCCACTTCTTTATTTGAATGTTTTCGGCTCCTTTAGCGACTACGAGGACTCCTCGTACACTAGGCTTTTTCGTTTCCGAAATGATCGGTCCTTCTTTTTCACCGCTTTTGACCAAAACGAGCTGTTCATCAACCGATGTGTCTTCGACCGTCCTTTTGCCGCCTTCCTTGTCGGTTTCTTGTGTGACTTGTTTTTGGGTGACTTTGTTTCTTTCATATACTTTTTTCTCGGATGCATCCACATAGATTACGACTTTTACATCTTGGACGCCTGCGATGGATTCAAGCGCTTCCTTCATTTCATTCTGAAGATATATTTCATAATCTTTTGTCGTCTTGAATTCGGATTTCTTCTGACCGAATGTTTCAACCTCCCCTTCATCGTCCTGTTTATCATTATTGAATACAGTCTTCACTTCAGGTGTTTGTCCCGTCTGGTTGGTGGTTAACAAATTCCCGGCCATCATAATTCCCGCTCCCAAAAGGACAACTATTAGAGCATAGACATACAGGGAAGGTTTTTTTTCCTTAGGTTCTTTTTGGTCAGGGTCTTTATTTAATAGTTTTTGCAGCCAGGATAACGGACCTTTGTCTTTGTTCAATACTCAGTCACTTCCTTTCCCCGGCGATTTCAATGATCTCTTCATCAACGGACCAACTTGTTGCCAGAAACCTTTTCACAGCATCAAGATTGGCATCATTCGAAGAGGATAGTTTCTCTGCATTGATATCAACCTTCGCTACTGCCTCTATCCCCGAGTCTTCTTTCCCTTCTGCCTTTTCCAATGATATCGTTATGTTTTGCAAATCATCAGCGCTCGGTTCTTCCTCATTTTTGACCCCTACATCAATTGAACTAATCTTCATGTTATAATCCACCATCAGCTCCTCTTCCACTTCTGCCTGTAAGTCAACAGCCATTTGTTTTAAAATATATGCACCCTGGGTAGCTTGTATTTCTTTTTTCTTCATTTCTGTCAAATTTCCTAAATCTTTTTTTTTCTGCTCTTGAAATTCACTTGTAGCCGCAGAGAGGATTTCGTCGAAATCCTTATTGAATAATCCCAATATAGGAGTGATGATGATTGCAATCAGTAAAAGTCCGATTACCATTTTGGCATACTTCTGTAAAGCTGAATTCGGAAGAAGCATATCGATCACAGTAGCCAGCAATACAAATATGATGATGTTAGATACCCAGCCAGCTAAAAAACTCACCAAAGCCCTCCTCCTTTCTTAACGAACCATCAGTGTAATGTTTCCAGAAGCGATAATTACAGTGATACTTAAAAAGAACATGAGTGAGACAATGGCCAGTGCTGCGAAAATATAGATCATGCTTTTACTTATAACGTCAAGACATTTTATTACAGGCCCTCCGCCCAGCGGCTGCAAAAGACTCGCTGCCAACTTATAGACAAAAGAAATCATCAAGATTTTTATTGCTGGAAATGTGGTTATGAGCAAGAGAATTATGACACCTGACAAGCCCACTGTATTTTTCAGCAGAACGGAGGCACTAATGACCGTATCCGTTGCATCAGTAAACATGCGCCCTATTACCGGTATAAAGTTACCTGTCACGAATTTGGCCGTCCTGATCGTCACTCCGTCTGCTACAGCGGAGGATGCTCCTTGAACGGATATGACACCAAGGAATATGGTCATGAATGCACCTAGTATCCCGATAGCAAAATTTCGGAGAAGTTGTGCCAACTGTGTCACTTTATAATGTTCGGTCAATGTGCTGACAATGCTTAAAATCGCTGCAAAGAATAAAAGAGGGAGGACGACAAACTGGATCAAGATTCCGCTTGTATTCATTAAAAACATTAAGACCGGGTGAAAGAAAGCTGCTGATACAAGTCCTCCTGAAGCGGCAATTAAGGCCAAGAGTAAAGGGATGAGCGCCATTAAAAAGGAAATCATCAAATCTATCGTATCCTTTGTATATTCAATCGCCACATGAAAACTGTTAAGTGCCAAAATGATCAGCACCATATAAACGATTGCATAAGCGACCTTACTAACGGAGCTTTGTTCGAACGCGTTCTGCAAAGACTGCAGGAACATGCTGAAAACGGTTAATAAAATGAGTGAGCCCAGCAGCTTACCATTCACAAGCAGTTCATGAAAAATGAATTTTGTAATTCCCTTTATCCATTGGTCAAAGGAGAATTTCTTATCACCGCTTACAAAATCCATGAAGCTCCCCTTCTGGCTTTCCGGTAAGAACCCTCCATATTCCGTAACGATGTCATCCCAATATTGTTTGAGCTCATCGACACCCAGCCTGTCTATTTGGGCTTGTACCAATTCGGTCTGCATGATCGGCTCTTGATCGATTTCACCATTTTCTGGATTTTCGGCGGCTTGTCCAATAGATGGATGCAAAAAAAAGAGTAAAACGAATAGAATGGATAAGTAAGGCATCCGCTGCTTCATACATTCACCTCATTGACTAGTAGGAGTGATCCGTTAACTTGGGAGCATCTGCAAAATCGTTTCGATAATGACCGTCAAAATCGGAATCGCCATGGCAAGAATCAAGATTTTCCCGCTCAATTCTATTTTGGAAGCGAGCGACCCTTGCCCTGCATCTTTTGTAATTTGAGAAGCGAATTCAGCAATATAGGCAATTCCGATTATTTTTAAGATGGTCTCTAAATACACGCTATTTACATGCGCATTCACTGCAATTTTTTCTAACATTAAAATGATTTCGTATATTTTATCCGCTAAAAAAAGAAAAATGGAGCAGCCTACAAAAATGACGAGCAGGAATGCGAAATTTGGTTTTTGCTCTTTGACGATCAAGGCCAAAAAGGTGGCAACTAGGGCAATGGCCACGATTTTTATGATTTCAATCGCGAATCCCTCCCTTACTGAAATAGGAATACAGATTTAATTTTTTGAAATAAATCCTCCACTACAGAAGCTACCATGAATAAAATATAGATAAATCCGAAAAGTGTCACCCACTGGGCATATTCCTTCTTCCCAACCTGATCGAGTATTGTGTGAAGAAATGCCACAACTAGCCCCACACCTGCTATTTTAAATATGATGTCCACATCAATGCCCATTTTCATTCCCCCCACATATTCCTACATCAGCAAAATGATCAATAATAGCCCTGATAAAAAACCAAGACTTTTCATCATTTTTTCATACTTTACCTGTCGGTCGAGCGCATCGCTCTCTTCTCTTTCCAAGTGTGCCATCGTTAGCATGATTTGCTTTTGCTGATGATATTTATCGCTTTTTCCAAGCGTCTCCCCAAACTGTGAAAGTATCTCGAATTCCCCCTGTTTTAAAGCAAGGGATTGCCATATTTTCTTCAAACTATCAACCCATGCTTCTTTGACGGTGGTCTCACCTGACTCGAGTCGAGTTGCAAAGGTCTCGAAAAAGATGGATAAAGGTTTGGCCATCTGCTTAGACAGTTTCCTCGCTGCCTCTTTCAAAGGTGTATGACCATACATGATTTCAGCTTCGAGCGATTGCATGGCGACTTTCAGCTGTCTCAATTGACGAGGCCTCATACTTAATTTTTTCGCAGCTTCGAAACCCGCCCATGTCGTTGCTATAATGATTATCGCTGCTCCAATTATCTTAAACATGCGGGTTCACACCTTCTCCCAAGAAAATAGGAACCCCCGCTGCATCAAGGACTTTATAGCTCCTTTTTCCGGATTTGCTTCTCTGTAATTCTATAAAACGTTCAAAGATGTTTTGCTTTAATATTTCGGCGATAAAAGGACGCTTCTTAATTTCATCCAATGTATGGCCATGTGTAGTTATCATGAGTTTAATACCTGCATTAACTGCTTCGAGCACAGCTTGTGTATCCTCAGCGCGGCCTATTTCATCCACGATCAATACATCCGGGGACATCGAACGGATCATCATCATCATCCCTTCCGCTTTAGGACATCCATCGAGCACATCCACCCTTGTTCCAAATTCGAGCTGCGGCACGCCATGAACACATCCGGCAATTTCTGAGCGCTCGTCCACTATTCCCACCTTTCGAGGGGGAATTCCCCGTTTTTCATTTCCACTGGATATCATTCTTGCAATATCACGCAATACGGTCGTTTTTCCTGTTTGCGGAGCACCGATCAACATTGTATGTTGCCATTCCCCATTATATAAATAAGATGTTAGCGGTTCAGCAGCACCTATTTTTTCACGTGCAATCCGAATATTGAATGAGGAAATGTCCCTGATCGCTTTGACCGACCCATTTTCCAGGATCACCTTGCCAGCAAGACCCACCCGGTGTCCGCCCGCTATAGTTATATATCCCCGCTTTAATTCTTCCTCAAGTGTATATAACGAAAATTGACCGATTTGATTCAATAATTGATCTGCATCCGAATGGGTCACTTCATAGGAAAAGAAGAAAGGTTCCCCACCCACAATGACCTCAAGCGGCCTTCCAACTCGAATCCGCAGCTCTTCCATCTTCTCGATCATCATCGGTGTCATGCCCCGGAGTTGCTCGTATAATTTTTTCGGTAAAAATGAAAGAATCGTTTCCATTTTGACAATCCTCCTGTATACACCACTTTCAATAAAATATATGCCGACCAAACCGTAATGATGACAGGCTAATAAAGAAACAGACCATTTATTGAACTTTTTTATATCCTTCGGAATAAGGACCAAAAAAAGACCGAGAAATTAATCTCGATCTCAAGCTGTAGACAAATTCGAAGAAAGCGAGTTTGTCTACAGCTTTTTTATGACTTGTACAATTTGGACGTTGATTAAACGTAGGGCACTCGCTTTCCGCGGGCGGTCCACCCTCGGCGCCATTGCGCCTGCGGGGTCTCCCTTGGACACGCTTTTCCCTTAGTAGTCTCGTACCTTCCGTTCCCAATCAACTTTGGTTTAACATTAAGATAGACCTACAGTCTTTTAAAATAGATGGATGAAAAAACTTGAGGTGAAAAGGATTCTTTTTAAGCAGCGGCTTCAGCTTGAAATGATTACTTTAGACCGACTGGTGCCAGCTTGTAAAATGGAGATTAAACTGATGGTCTTTACTTTCTGTACACTGTGATAAAAATGAACAAGTTGCACAAAAGGTAGTGACACGCCATATTTGGCAAGAAGAAGCAGATCATCTGCGTCATCATGAAGTCCAATCCAATAAAAAATCAAAAAGGTTTCGGAATGAGACCATTCCGAAACCTTTTTGTCTACAACTGAAACCGAGATATTAATCTCGGCCTTCTTTCATTTATGCACGTGATACGTAAGAGCCTTCATTTGTATTGATCAATAATTTGTCACCTTGGTTGATGAAGAATGGAACTTGAACCGAAAGGCCCGTCTCAAGTACGGCTGATTTCGTTCCGCCTGAAGATGTATCGCCTTTTATTCCCGGCTCAGTTTCCGCCACTTCCAGTTCTACAGTGTTCGGAAGCTCTACCCCAAGTGTTTCGGCTTGGAAAGTCATGATATGGACTTCCATATTTTCTTTAAGGAATTTCAATTCACGTTCAATGCTTGAAGCTGGCAGCTCGATTTGGTCATATGTTTCGTTATCCATGAATACATGGCTATCACCACTTGCATAAAGGTACTGCATCTTGCGGTTTTCGATATGTGCTTTAGCGACTTTTTCACCAGCACGGAATGTTTTCTCTTGGATTGAACCTGTACGAAGATTACGAAGTTTAGAACGTACAAAAGCTGCACCTTTACCAGGTTTAACATGTTGGAACTCAATAACCTGCCAAATTCCATTATCTACTTCAATCGTAACACCCGTGCGAAAATCGTTTACAGAAATCATAAATTTGTCCTCCTACATGTACATGTTTACAGAATGATTAACTCTTTCGTTGAATGAGTAAGTGCTTCGTTACCTTCAATTGTAACGATTGTATCATCTTCAATCCGAACTCCGCCAACACCCGGTAGGTAAATGCCCGGCTCGACGGTTACGGCCATACCTGGTTCTAAAATGATATCAGACCTTAAGGATAATGCAGGACCTTCATGGACTTCCAGACCGATTCCATGTCCAGTCGAATGTCCAAAATACTGCCCGAATCCCTTTTCTTCAATTAAATTACGAGTTAGTGCATCCGCTTCCCTGCCCGTCATCCCAGGTTTAATCCCAGCCATTCCGCGCAGTTGCGCTTCTAAAACAATGTCATAAATGTTAATAAGTTCTTCACTCGGCTTGCCAACTGCTAATGTCCGAGTTATGTCAGACACATACCCGTTATAGTATGCTCCGTAATCCAATGTGACAAAATCGCCTTTTTCAATGATTTTATCCGTAGCCACTCCATGCGGGAGAGCTGACCTTACGCCAGATGCTACGATAATATCAAAGGAAGAGGAAGTTGCCCCCTGTTTCCTCATAAAGAATTCAAGTTCATTGGATACATCCAGTTCTGAAATCCCTGGACGCATGTAATCCAGAATATGTGTAAAGGCAGCGTCAGCAATAGCAGCCGCTTCCTTTAATATCTTAATCTCTGATGAAGTCTTTATCAAGCGTAAATTCTCAATAACTCCAGACACCGGCAAAAGTTGTCCTTCAATGGCCGCTTCGTATGCCTTATATGTGGCAAAAGTCAGATGATCTTGCTCAAAGCCCAGTGTGCCGATCTTCATTTCTTTAACTTGCTTACCGACCTCTTCGGTGATGGTTCCTTTGTGCTGGACGATTTCATAGCCCGTAGCCTGCTTTCCTGCTTGTTCCACGTATCTGAAATCAGTGATGAATTTAGCTTCATTTTGGGAAATCAGGACGACGCCTGCACTTCCGGTAAAATTGGTCATGAATCGGCGGTTATATGTACTGGTGATCAATAAACCATCAATGCCCACCTTTTCCATTGAGGCTCTTAAGCGCATTAGTTTATTCATTTACTTTCTCCCCTTTGCAATCTTTGTGATCGCCTGCAACGCCAATTCATATCCGTGTATCCCCAAGCCGACAATCTGTCCCGCCGATACCGGCGCGGTCACCGATTCATGCCGAAAGCTTTCACGGGCATGTATGTTCGAAATATGCACTTCCACAACTGGAACATCAATTCCGGCTATTGCATCACGAATCGCATAGCTATAATGAGTAAAAGCTCCAGGATTAATGATAATCCCGTCGATCCCCTGATCCTCTGACCAATGGAGCTTGTCGATAATCGCCCCTTCATGGTTAGTTTGAAATGAGGTTAGTTCCACATTTAACCCTTGAGCTTGCTGATGTAATAGAGCTTCCACATCCGCAAGTGTCGAGGATCCATAATGCGCAGGTTCCCGCTTCCCCAAGCGATTTAAATTCGGACCATTGATTAGTAAGATTTTTGTCATCATCAAACACCTGCTCATCATTAAAAGAATGCTTTCCATGAACATTCTATCATAATTACAAATTGTCTTACTACTTTTTTACAACCAAGAAGCAATCAGCTTTCCGATTGCTTCTCGGCCTTGTTTTTATGACGTAGATATTCCTGATGATCATATGATATGGAATACCCTACAAAAAGACCGTATAAAATAAAAATGCAGACACTGGTTATAATCGAATTTGACGACATTTTTGAAATGGTTGGCAAATCGGCGAACATCGGTTTCAGGACAAATACCAGCAAAAACCAGCAAACCACTCCAAAAAAAATACCCGAAAAGATACTCTTCACCCTTTTAAAAAGACTATAGTAGATAAAAGCGATCCCCACGGATAAAATTCCGAACAAAAGTATGGTCATTACCGTACCAAGCCAGTGATCGATCCAGGCCATATTCGACCACGACGTAAGTATGAATTTTGGGCTAAACCCCATAAAATTGACATAATGGGCTATGATTCCAATTAAACTGGCTGCAGCCCCCCCAACGAAACCGATAGCTAGTACATTGTAGATCGCACCTTGATTTTCCTGTTGAATTTGTCCATTTACATTAGAAGACATATCAAGCACCTCCGCTACGTAGTATGCCCTTTGTTAAATAGAACTATTTTTTTTTATTCTTAGGGAGGAGAATCACTAGAGGTTTTGTGATTTATTCTGTATGATTAAATCATAAATAATGTACTTTTTTCAGAGGAAAATACCCATCCTCTGTTGAAGTTTATAATGTACACAGGATACTACCTTCCTGTGATTCAACATTCATAAAGTAATTGCAGGGATAAAGCCGCCATTTAAATTTTGGAGACCGTCTTTATCCCTTGTGATACTTGATAATAAACATGTTAGCACCCAAGAGAGAGCTACGTGAATAACTATTAGGTTGGTGTAGAAATGTCTGAGGTCCAAAAACCCGTTTATGGAGGGCAGGCTGTTGTGGAAGGCGTCATGTTTGGCGGCAAACATCACACAGTCACTGCGGTACGCCGCAAAGATTCAACGATTGTATATTATCATCTGCCGCGTGAAACGAAACCTGTTGTCAACCGCTTAAAAAAAGTACCGTTTCTAAGGGGTCTCGTATCACTGATTCAGTCAAGTGCCATCGGTGCAAAACATCTGAACTTTTCCACTGAACAGTATGAAGAAGAAGAAGAAGAAGGGGAAAAGCGGGACGAAAAGAAAAAAGAAACTAAAGAATCTTCTAAATTAAGTGTATGGCTTGGAGTTGCCGTAATCGGTGTCCTTTCCTTCCTATTCGGGAAGCTGCTTTTCACTTTGATTCCCGTATTTCTTGCCGCATTGACAAGACCCATCTTCAGTGGCCAAATAGAACAGGTTTTAATCGAAAGCTTGTTCAAGTTGATATTATTGCTGGTATACATTTACTTGGTATCCATGACTCCATTGATCAAGCGGGTCTTTCAGTATCACGGTGCAGAGCATAAGGTGATCAATTGCTTTGAAAGCGGAAAAGAATTGACCGTAGCAAATGTGCAGGCAAGTTCACGCCTTCATTATCGCTGTGGCAGCAGCTTTATTTTATTTACAGTCATTGTTGGCATGTTTGTCTATATGCTTGTTCCAATCGATCCATTATGGCTCCGTGTCGTGGATCGCGTTTTGCTTATCCCCGTAGTGCTTGGCATAGCCTTCGAGGTATTGCAGTTGACCAACAAAGTAAGAGATATTCCAATTCTGCGTTACCTTGGCTACCCTGGCCTTTGGCTTCAGTTATTGACAACCAAAGCCCCTACCGACGATCAAGTCGAAGTTGCATTGGCATCCTTCCATGAACTGTTGAGGATGGAAAAAAAGACCGAAAAAGGTTTAGAATCCGATGTTATTGTGTAAAACACCTATACACATTTTGATGATGAAAAGTCATATACTAAATTAAGGGAATAATCTTCATTAATTTCTAGTATTTTACATGGGTAATGTTTAAAATAAGCAAAAAATGCTTATGATGCTCTTAAGGAGGTGTCTTTGTTGAAACGTTTCATATCTTTCATGATATACGGAATCATTGCCCTCGGAGTCCTCGGACTAATGAGCCGACTATTTAATGACCCGATTGGCTTTTTTAGAAACATTCTCATAATAGCCATTGTCGCAGGGATTATTTATATGATTTATACCGGATTAACAAAGGGAAAACCAGTAAAAAAAGAGCAGCAAGCATTCCGAAAGGCTGCACGCCAATCGAAAAAAAGGCTAAAAAACCGAACTTCGAAAAAGGATAATGTGGCTAGCTTTTCTGCAGCAAAATCATCAAAAAAAATAAAAGTGAGAAAGAAAACGGATAGTCACTTAACTGTCATTGAAGGAAAAAAGAATAAAAAGAAAAATCGGGCTTCTTTTTAAGAGCCCGATTTTTTATGATTATTAATATGACCATCTCTTAAGGAATTCTTTCGTACACTGTCTGCCCTGATTCATCAATTCTCCCTTTTTTTCATCATTCAGATTGAAATCCATTGCCGAAATTCCCCTCATCGGGATAAATACAATATTCTGGACGTGTTTCTTGGAAATATAACGTGCATCATGGGCATCTTTCATCGTTTTGAATAGTGCGGAGAACAATTCAAGCGCATTATCCACCACATGCGGTTTCCATATCTCATCGACACTTAGTCGCAAGCCTATGACCGGCCGTTCCTTTCTTACATGATCTGAATTGAATAACCACATTGGAAAATTGCTTAACACACCTCCATCAACAAAAAGGACCCTGCTTTTTCCGACATCAAGTTTGACTGGCTCAAAGAAATAGGGGATGCTACAACTCATTCTTACTGCCTTTGCCACCGGAAAAGTCATCGGATCAATTCCATAGTTAGATAAATCATCAGGCAGCACCACCAATTTCCCATGTGTAATGTCAGAGGTTATGATACGGAGAGATTTCGGCCGAACATCCTTAAAGGTGACTACATTCCTTTCGGCAAGTTTAGCGGCAATCCATGCTTCCAAAGCGTCACCTTTATAAAGGCCCAGTTTCCAGTATAAAAGGAGCCACTTGGCAAGCGGGATAGGCAAAAGACCACGCCTTTTATCCAGCATGCCGATTAAATCTATATCAAGAAAAAGCTGTTCCATTTCTTTTCCTGTGTACCCAGCGGCTACGAAAGCTGCAATTATGGAACCTGCACTTGTACCGGCTGTCCTATGGAATACAAATCCTCGCTCCTCTAATTCCTGCAGGGCACCCACTAAACCGTAGCCTTTTATCCCGCCTCCGGAAAAAACGCCGTCAATAATCATAGCTGCCCTCCCCTAATCCGGTCTTTACATTTCTAAGCAGGATTAGAGCGATTTATGACAGTTTTATATGGAAAATGCCTTCATCAGGTAAAATACTGAATTTCCGCTTTAGGGAAAAATTCCGCTATATACCCACGAATGGTCGTTTCCAGTTCTGCGGCTTCTTCGGTTTGGTAAACATATTTGCCAATTCCATATCGGCCCCATTTATATTTGCGCTTCGTTTCGTCCAGTTCCAATTTTGTTTTCGGATAGTTTTTTTGAATTACTTTTTTAGCAGGGCCCGTAAATCGATGCTGGATTAGTTCAAAAGTCAAGTCAGGGATATCCACCCCTTTTAACGCCTCACTTAACCGTTCGAATAATTCATGGTAGCCCTCCTTCCACGCTTCATGACGATATATTGGAGCTACGATAAAACCTAAGGGATATCCGGCACCTGCCACTTTACGTGCCGCTTCCATTCTTTCCTCGAAACTCGAAGTTCCGGGCTCGAAATTCTTTATTACGTAACGTGAATTTATACTGAACCGAAATCTCGTTTTTCCATTATGTTCAGCATCCAACAGGTGGTCGACATGATGAAATTTAGTTACGAACCTCAAAACCCCATATTCACTTTTTCCAAAATACTCTATAGCCCTTTTTAACGAATGTGTCAAATGATCAATTCCAACGATATCTGACGTACAGGCCGCCTCAAAACGAGTAATTTCAGGCTTTCTCTCATTGATATATTTTTCAGCTGCCTCAAAAATCTCCTCGAGATTCACATATGTCCTAATGTATGGCTTTGTTCCGAGAGTCGTCTGTAAATAACAATAATGACAATGCCCCATACATCCGGTAGCAAGAGGGATGGCATATTCAGCGGATGGCTTTGAAGAATCGAATTTCAATGTTTTTCTGATGCCCACCACAAGCGTCGACTTGGCGACACGATATTTTTGCTGATCATTTTCTCCAGGAAGATCCCTAATTTGGTTATGTGATGTGGTCTCACGGATTTCAATGTTCAAATCCTCGAATTTCTTTTTCAATTCCCGGCCAAGCGGGTATTCCAATGCCCTAGGCTCGATATATACTAACTGTGGCATAAATGGTTTCATTTCGTTCTCCATTCTTTTATGGATTTGTTCATACTTTCAATCGAACTAGACAATCTAATTAATAAGGATAGTTTTTCTTTATTCTGTTATCCTCATGATTGTTTTTAATTGGAAATCCAAATGAAGGAGATGCAAAATGGCTAATAAACGAGAATTCTTGACAAACGGGGGGAAACAAACGATTACCGTCCAAACAGATAATAAATATCCTAATCCTAGGAATATTCCCGGAGACTCGGTCGATGAATTTTCGGTATTGAAGGATGGAAACCAATACCTGGCCGAAAAGGAAATAGGCCAACAAAATGAAAATGGTTGAATGAACTTAAAAGAGAAAGCCGGATTCGGCTTTCTCTTTTAATAAGTTTAAAAACTACTCGCCCGATCTTTTAAAAAAAAAGCCGTTAAGATTAGCTTTTCAGCATACTTAACGACTTCCCTTCTATTAGCTTATAGCCCACATTTTAATTGTGCTCCGCAATTCGTGCAAGTATTACATCCGCCCATTTCCTGGACTTCGCCTTTACGGCAGACCGGACAAGTGTTGCCCACTTCCGACCCAATCGTAACATTCGTCGAACGCAGTTCATTTATCGTATCGACCAATACGACTTTTTTCTTTACTTCCACATCTGTCAATTCGTCCATTTCGAGCTGCTCGTCCATTTGGTTTTCTTCCGCTTTGAGCGTGAGAACCTGACTGTCACGGCTGCCATCCACATATACTGTACCGCCTTTTGCTCCGCCTTTATATAGACGTTCATATACTTTTTCAACTTGTTCGACAGTATATCCTTTTGGAGCATTGACCGTTTTACTGATCGAGCTGTCAATCCAGCGTTGAATGATGCATTGAACATCTGCATGGGCTTCAGGAGCTAATTCCATAGCGGAAATGAACCATTTTGGAAGCTCTTGTGTATCAGCTTCTGGATGACGATCCAAGTATTCCTGAACAATATCAGCCTTAACTTCAATGAATTTGCCAAGACGGCCACTGCGGAAATACGTGAAGGAAAAATATGGTTCAAGACCTGTTGATACCCCAACCATCGTTCCTGTGCTTCCTGTAGGAGCCACTGTCAATAAATGAGAGTTACGGATGCCATATGCAGCAACGCTTTCCCTGATATCTTCCGGCATTTTTTCCATAAATCCAGTTTGTGTGAATCGTGTTCTAAGCTCATCGGTTTCTTTATCCGTTGATCCGATCAGGAACGGGAAACTGCCTTTTTCTTTAGCAAGTTCCACGGATGCCTTGTAAGCTGTAGTCRCAATCGTTTCAAACACCTTGTCAACCAGAATATTTCCTTCTTCAGATCCGTATTCCGTTTCACAGTAGATCAACAGGTCATGCAGACCCATTACACCAAGTCCAACCCGTCGCTCGCCCAGTGCCTGTTTTTTGTTTTCATCCAAGAAATAAGGAGTTGCGTCAATGACATTGTCCTGCATACGCACACCGACTTCGACGGTCTGCTTAAGTTTCTCGAAATTAACGGTTTTGCTATCTTTATCAGCCATTTCAGCCAAATTGACAGCAGCAAGGTTACATACTGAATATGGGGCCAATGGCTGTTCGCCACATGGGTTCGTAGCTACGACCTGTTGACCGTAGGCTTTGGCGTTTGTCATTTCATTAGCATTATCGATAAAGAAAATACCTGGTTCTGCAGAGTATGTTGCACAAATGTTTATTAAGTTCCAAAGCTCTTTAGCTCGGATTTTACGGTAAACACGGACTTTGTGCCCCATTTCCTCCCATTTACGAACATCACCGACTTTATGCCATTCTTGATTATAAGTAGCCATTTCTTCGGCATCATAGCTTTCAACATCAGGAAAACGCAATTCGTATTCCGCATCTTGTTCTGCCGCTTCCATAAATTCCTTTGTCAAGCATATCGAGATGTTGGCGCCCGTAAGAAATTCAGAATTATGGACACTGTACGTTCCGCCTGTACGGATCTTTTCCTCTGCATCCCTAATGATTTTTTCGCTAAATCCACCTAGACCGGGAATTTCCTTATAGTTGATGATTCCTTGATACATAGCCGTTTCCTGTTCGGTGTGCGGCGTGAATTTCAATTTATCCGTTGCATATTTCTTGATCGCTTCATCTTTAGTGTTTTCCACTAGGTATCGAAGGATCCTTGGATTTTGCATTTTAGAAATGATGAATTCTGCAATATCCGGATGCCAATCAGCCAGCATGATCATTTGTGCACCGCGTCTGCTACCGCCCTGTTCAACAAGATGCGTCAATTTCGCGATATCATCAAGCCATGATACTGAACCAGAGGATTTTCCATTAACCCCTTTGGCCAAAGTGTTTCTTGGACGCAGTGTCGATCCGTTCGTACCCACTCCGCCTCCGCGGCTCATGATTTCCATCACTTGTTTCCTATGTTCTGAAATCCCCTCACGTGAATCCGGTACGAATGGCATCACATAGCAGTTGAAATAAGTAACATCCGTATTGGAACCCGCACCATATAATACGCGTCCTGCCGGAACAAAATTAAGGTTCTTTAGTTCTTCATAGAATTTATTGAACCATTCCGTTCTTTTTTCTTCCGTGGTTTCCACTGAAGCCAAGCCCGTTGCATTACGTTTCGCAATTTGTTCATAGTATATTTCAAGCGGCTTTTCGATAATATCCAGCGGACGGTTTACAATCCCTGTCTCCACTTCTTCCGGATTATCCAATACGCCACGGAATTCTTCATCCACCAATACTTTGGCTTTTTTCATTTCCCAATCTATTTCAACGATGTAACCGAGACCCCTTGCCGGGAATTTCGGATCTTCCTTAATCGTCAACACTACGAAATCGCCTGCCGAGAGTGTGATTTTTTCAGTATCCTTAAAAGAATAGCGGTCAAGCATGACTAGACGGGACACGCCCTTATGCGCCATTTTCATATCAGCAGTTACAGGGTGAACCTGGGGAAATAAAGAAATATCCTTATTCAACCTTTCTAGATCAACCTTTAAAGATTCTTTTATTACAACCGACATAATTCCCTCTCCTTTATATGTTTCAAGATCCGTTCTTGCTGCCGCAAAAATCTATATGTAGCCTTACATGTCCGTTTCGCTTAACAAGTACCCTAAATTTATCATAGCGAAACCCAAAAATCAACATATAGTGTCGCATTAAATATTTCAACTACTATATATTGTGTTTGTTTTGAATAACATTTAATTTTGTCAAACGATAAATCAATTAATATAGTTAGCAAAAGGGAGGAAAATGTCGATTTATAATAATTTTTCATCAGATTTCAATTAATTTGGGCCTTGCTTTTTCCCCATGCCTTTTAGGGCTTATCCCTGCAAGGAATAGCTTATTTGGTCAAACAAATCTGAAAAAACTTTTTTATTATCCACTTTAATTATCCTGCTTTTTCTATCTCATGAAATTCCATTCATCGCTTTCATATTTACTTTCTGCAATGGCCTTCACTTCCTGCAATTGCTTTTCAGTTAGGACGTATGGCTCTAACTCGATCGAAAGTCCTTCGGCAAAACCTTTTTCAAAAGCTTCTTTCGCTTCAGGAATGGTAACCTTTCTTCCGGCAATGTCATTTATGGCCACAGCTTTATTTTTTAAGCTTTTTTGCATTCTCTCCTTAACCCTGTCATTTGAGAATTTAAATACGCTAAAGAGCTTATCATCATCAAGTTCAAGCAAAATGGAACCGTGCTGAAGGATGACGCCCTTTTGCCTGGTTTGAGCGCTGCCAGCGACCTTCCTGCCCTCGACGACCAGTTCATACCAGCTTGGAGCATCAAAGCAGACGGAAGACCTGGGCGTTTTTAAAGCCGCTTTTTCCTGATCGGTTCTAGGCACGGCAAAATAAGCATCCAATCCCAGATTCCTGAACCCCATTAATATTCCTTCAGAAATGACACGATATGCTTCAGTAACGGTAGTTGGCATTCCCGGGTAGGATTCTGGAACGATTACACTATAAGTCAATTCATGCTCGTGCAGTACCGCTCGTCCTCCTGTTGGTCTGCGAACAAAACCAAGGCCCTGCCTTTTGACCTCTTCCATATCGATTTCCGCTTCTGCCTTTTGAAAATAACCAATCGACAATGTCGCTGGGTCCCAACCGTAAAAGCGTATGATTGGCGGAATTTCCCCTTTGCTTTGCCAGTTTAGCAGTGCTTCGTCCAGCGCCATATTAAACGCCGGTGAACAATATCCAGAATCTATAAAACCCCATTTTTCTTTAGTCATCCTTACCCCTCGTTTCAATAGACTGTTTTTCAATACCCCACAAAAAAACTCACATGTAGTAGTTTAACAGACTTTAACACTCTAAAAAAGAAAGTGCTATCAAGTCGATGAAGAATTTGATGAAAATTCTTTTTGATTATTGGGTAAAGCAATTATATAATAAAGATTGTCTGTATTCGTTAAGGTAGAAGGGAGTTTTTATGTTTGGAAATATTATATACACTGCTCATCATCTTAGGAGTGGTTATTGCGTATTCACTTTTTAATTGGTACCGCCAGCGTAAAATCGTTAAAACATTAACACAGGACGAATTTATCGCTAACTACAGAAAAGTGCAGCTAATCGATGTGCGGGAACCGAATGATTTCGATAATGGCCATATCTTAGGCGCAAGAAACATCCCTATGACGCAAATGAAAACCCGCTTGGTCGAAATTAGGCCGGACAAGCCTGTATATTTGTACGCTCAAAGCGAAATCATCAGCGGAAGAGCTGCAGCCATGCTATACAAAAAGGGCTACAGGGAACTTTTTCACTTAAAGGGCGGTTTCAAGATGTGGACCGGGAAAATCAAAGCAAAGAAATAAGACCCCATCTCCGCATGGGCTCTTTTAAATTAAAAAGCCTTCATACGCATCATGCGTGCTCCAGGAAAATGAAAGTTAACTGTTCGACTTTAATGAATTCTTACATAAACATGAAAAATCCCCGCCGGCAGGCAGGGATTTTTTTCGTGTAAGCTATCAGTCTATGCTTGATAGCGCAGAATAGGTTTTCTTGCAGCAAGAGTTTCATCAAGCCGCTTAATAACGGTTGTATGCGGAGCTTCCTGAACGATTTCCGGGGTTTCTTCAGCTTCCTTGGCAATCTGGATCATTGCATCGATGAATGCATCCAGCGTTTCTTTTGACTCGGTTTCAGTCGGTTCTATCATCATTCCTTCTTCCACGTTCAACGGGAAGTAAATGGTTGGAGGATGATACCCGAAATCCAGCAATCTTTTTGCTATATCGAGGGTCCTTACCCCTAATTTCTTTTGCCTGCGTCCGCTTAATACGAATTCATGCTTACAATGACGATTATATGGTAAGTCAAAAAATGGTTCCAACCTACGCATCATATAATTGGCATTGATGACCGCATTCTCTGTGACGGCTTTAAGGCCATCAGGACCCATTGAACGAATGTACGTATAAGCTCTAACATTTATCCCGAAGTTCCCATAGTATGGTTTTACCCTGCCAATGGATTGCGGGCGGTCATAATCAAGAACGAATTGCTCATCTTGTTTTACAACAAGCGGTTTAGGCAAGTAGGGAATCAAATCCGACTTTACCCCTACAGGGCCGGAACCCGGACCGCCGCCGCCATGCGGACCTGTGAATGTTTTATGGAGATTTAAGTGAACCACATCAAAGCCCATATCACCCGGGCGTGCTTTTGATAGGACTGCATTCAGATTGGCTCCGTCATAGTAAAGCTTCCCACCTGCATCATGGACAAGTTGTGCCATTTCCAAAATGTTCTCTTCAAACAATCCCAATGTATTGGGGTTCGTCAGCATCAAGGCCGCCGTATCCGGTCCGACAACACGCTTTAAATCTTCAAGGTCGACTAACCCATTTTCATCGGACTTCACTGTAATCGTTTCAAGTCCGGCAACAGTTGCAGATGCAGGATTCGTACCGTGTGCAGAATCAGGTACGATCACTTTCGTCCGTTCTGTATCGCCATTCGCTTCGTGAAAAGCGCGAATCATCATCAACCCTGTCCATTCACCGTGTGCACCTGCTGCAGGTTGTAATGTCACTAGATCCATTCCTGTGATTTCCGTTAAATGTTCCTGCAAATCAAATAATAGTTCCAAGGCTCCCTGGACTGTAGTCGGGTCTTGATATGGATGGATATGGGCGAAACCGTTATAGCGTGCCACATTTTCATTTATTTTCGGATTATATTTCATCGTGCATGAACCCAGCGGATAAAAACCCGAATCCACCCCATGATTCCGTTTGGAAAGTGCTGTATAGTGACGCATGATATCCAGTTCGGACACCTCAGGAAGCTCTGCCTCTTCTTCACGGATGTAGTCGGCAGGAAGAATTTCTTCGAGCGGAATAGTTGCAACATCCATTTCTGGCAGACTGTACCCGATTCGACCGGAAGTGCTGATTTCAAAAATGAGTGATTGATCTTGATTATTCATGTTGATCCCCCAATTCCTGCGCAAGTGCATCGATTTCTTCTTTTGTTCTAAGTTCCGTTACCGCAACCAGCATATGGTCTTTCAGCTCAGGATAAACCGTCCCTAAATCGAAGCCGCCAATCATCCCTTTTTCAAAAAGGTTTTTATTGATTTCTGAAAACGAAGCAGGCAGTTTAATGACAAATTCATTGAACGAAGGACCGTCGAACATCACTTCTATCCCTTTTGCCTTTATAGCTTTTTTCGCATAGTGTGCTTTTTGAATATTTTGCACGGCCATTTCTTTGACACCCTTTTTCCCAAGCGCCGTCATTGCAACAGAAGCTGCCAAGGCATTCAACGCTTGATTGGAACAAATGTTGGATGTGGCCTTATCACGGCGAATGTGCTGTTCACGAGCTTGAAGCGTCAACACAAAGCCCCTTTTTCCATTTTCATCCACCGTTTGACCGACGAGCCGGCCCGGAACTTTCCGAACAAGTTTATTAGTAACGGCAAAATATCCACAGTGAGGTCCCCCGAATGCCGCTGGAATGCCGAATGGCTGAGCATCTCCCGTTACGATATCTGCACCGAGTGAACCTGGGGGTGTCAAAGCCCCCAGTGCAAGCGGATTACTGGAAACGATAAACATGGACTTGGCGCCATGAATGATTTCTTCCATTTCTTTCAATGGCTCTATCCGTCCAAAAAAATTCGGATATTGCACAATCACTCCTGCAATGTCATCATTCATTAATTCCTTTAAAGCAGCCATGTCCGTCACACCGTCTTTATAAGGAATTTCAATCACTTCCACGCGTTGCCCTTTCGCATATGTCTTCACAACTTCTCTTGATTCAGGATGAACTGCTCCTGAAATGAGAATCTTCTTGCGCCGAGTCTGACCTGAAGCAAGCATGGCCGCCTCAGCCAGCGAAGTCCCGCCGTCATACATGGAGGAGTTAGCTACGTCCATACCCGTCAACTCACAAATCATCGTTTGATATTCAAAGATGGCCTGCAGTTCACCCTGTGAAATTTCGGGCTGATAGGGAGTATAAGCCGTATAAAATTCAGAACGGGAAAGAACGTGATCGACGATGACCGGTGCATAATGGTCATAGACACCCGCACCAAGGAAGGAAGCATAGTTTTTAAGATCCGCATTCTTGGCAGCAAGCCTTGATAATTCTTTCATTAATGCAGGTTCCGATTTAGCAGGTTTGATATCGTATTCTCCTTGAAAGCGAACACTTTCAGGGATATCATTGAAAAGTTCTTCAACAGCAGGTACCCCTATAACTTCCAGCATTTCTTGTTTATCTTGCTCTGTCATGGGTAAATAACGATGTTTCATCTAATGACCATTCCCCTCTATTTACGTGGTTTTTTATAAAAAGGTGTTTGTATTATAACGGCTTTCAAACGTTTGGAACGGATTTCCACTTCAATTTCCGCATCCAGCACCGAATATTCCTTATCGATAAGTACCAATCCTACGTTTTTCTTCAACGTTGGTGATTGGGTACCAGTCGTGACCTCCCCAATGACTTTGTCCCCGCTGTAGACCTTATACCCATGACGAGGAATGCCACGGTCAATCATTTCAATTCCCACAAGCTTCCGGGGTGCCCCTTTCTCCTTTTGTTCAGCAAGAACGGCTTTCCCGAAAAAATCGGCTTCCTTATCCACTTTTACCGCAAAACCAATCCCGGCTTCTATTGGAGTAATGTCCGCTGAAAGCTCCTGCCCATACAGCGGCAGTTTCGCTTCAAAACGCAGGGTATCACGAGCACCTAAACCAATCGGCTGTATCCCTTCTTCCTTTCCGGCATCCATTATCGCCTTCCAAAGGGCAGGGCCGTTTTCACTGTCGCTATATATTTCAAAACCATCTTCACCAGTATATCCAGTACGGGATACCAACGTGGAGATACCATTTATCATGACATTCTCCTTGAACTTGAAAAATCCAATTTCACTTAAGGCAGTATTTTCTGAAAGTTTTTGCAATATCTTCTCTGCAGATGGTCCTTGAAGTGCTAGCTGTATATAGTCACTCGATACATTCGTAATTTGGGCATTTTCCGTTAGATTAGCTTGCAGCCAATCGAAATCTTTTTCTGTATTCGCTGCATTGACCACGAGCAGATAGTCGTCTTCCGCCCTTTTATAAACGATGAGATCATCAACCGTCCCGCCGTTTTCATAACACATGGCCGAATATTGGGCACCGCCCGTTTGCAGCTTTGATATATCATTAGTCAGCATCTTCTGTAAAAAGGAAAGGCTCCCAGGACCCTTAACATCAACTTCCCCCATATGCGATACATCGAACAGACCCGCTTTTGTACGTACGGCTTCATGTTCGTCCTTTATACCCGTAAATTGGACAGGAAGTTCCCAGCCGCCAAAATCAATCGTTTTCCCTCCGTATTCACGATAAACCTCAAATAGTGGTGTTCTTTTTAAATTGGTCAAAAAATGACCCCCCTCAGATTTTTTAAAATTAAATTGGCTTCATTATCAAAGCTTTTTGTCCTTACGCATCAGATATTCTGATTCATGATGTAAAAAAAGCACAAAAAAGGACAGAGAAAGCCCGTTTGAGCTTTTTCTCTGTCCTGAAACCTGAAAGTTTACCTATATAATAGGTTTTCCCCTTTGGTGGCCGTCCCAAACGGGCGGCGCTCTCCAGAGTTGCGTCCAATAAGAGTTCTTTTGCCTGAGAGATTCACTGCTAAGTTTGCTCCTTCGGCGCTACATCCGTAGTCTCTCCCCTTATCTTCACCCGCATATTATGGTCTACCAATGAAATTAAGCGAATAAGCCCCACCCATTAGTAAAACCTTTGAGCATCATAGAATGCATTCTCTGCCAAATCTCCAAAAACTCCAGAAAAACGTTTACATGATCTCCTTCGGTAATCTTGGATAAAGCAGGTACCTATAGCCCATACTAAGAAAACGCGAATTGCAAATCGATACAAAAATTCTTTTTAGCGTTTGGAAATTGGAATTTTCTAAATATACTTATATCCTACCCTAAGAAACTTATCTCTGCAATATCTTTTGAAGAGAAATATTTTTCTTACTTCACATATGAAATGTTCGGTTTTTGACCTTATATTAAGGAATTTATGATTTAAGAGGGAGTTATTTCTATGAAAATCAATATATCCTTCAATTCTGAATGGAATGACGAGTTTTTACAAAAGGTGGAAAATGATGGTCCATGGGGAAATTGGGAGCTTTATAAGTTGGCGGTTAAAATGGAGGAAAATCTCATCATTCCTGATTTTGAAGGTTTACAGGCACCCAAGCACCTTCCTCAGTTAACCCCGCTTCCCCATCAATTGGAAGCTGCAAAGCAAGTGGTGGAAAAGATGAATGGAAAGGCCATTTTAGCAGATGAAGTAGGTCTCGGAAAAACAATTGAAGCCGGCTTGATCCTAAAGGAGTATATGATCAGAGGCCTTGTAAAGAAGGTATTGATCCTTGTACCAGCTTCCCTTGTAACACAATGGGCTTTTGAATTGAATACGAAGTTTCATATTCCGGCAGTCGTTCAGAGAAAAAGTTATGTGTGGGACTCCTGTGATGTGGTCATTTCATCCATTGATACAGCGAAACGCGCTCCACATCGTGATATCATTTTCAATCAGGAATATGACTTCATCATCATTGATGAAGCTCATAAACTTAAAAATAATAAGACGAAGAACTATGAATTCGTCCAAAATCTGAAAAAGAAATTTTGTTTACTCCTGACAGCTACTCCCATTCAAAATAAAGTCGAGGAAATTTTTCACCTCGTTTCGTTATTGAAACCAGGCCACTTGGGAAATGCCTCACTCTTTTCAGAAAAATATAAAGGGAAAGGCCGGAACATAATTGAAGATGAACACCTAAAGGAATTGGTCAACACTGTGATGATTCGAAACCGGCGGGCCGATACTGGTATTGAATGGACAAAAAGGCATGTGGAAACCATCACCATTGAATTTTCTCCAACCGAGCAGGCATTGTACGATGCAGTTTCAAAATTCAAACCTATTTCTGATGGAACAAAAGGAAGCGCCTTTTCAGCTCTCACTCTCCAAAGAGAAGCCTGCAGCAGCAGAGAGGCGGTCTTTTATACTTTAAAAAACATGAAAGCCAAATACGACCAGCCTACCCCTGACTTTTTGGCAAAGCTTGATGATTTATTTACAAAAGTGAATGAAACGGTTCAGAATTCAAAAGCTGAAAAAGCTTTGGAACTGATCAAGAAAATTGATGACAAAGTGATTATCTTTACAGAATACCGAGCGACTCAGCTTTATCTACAATGGTACCTTCAACAGAATGGAATTTCTTCAGTCCCATTCCGAGGCGGATTTAAACGTGGAAAGAAAGACTGGATGCGAGAATTATTCCAAAAGAAAATTCAGGTATTAATTGCAACAGAAGCTGGCGGGGAAGGGATAAACCTTCAGTTCTGCCATCACTTGATTAATTTTGACCTGCCATGGAACCCCATGAGGCTTGAGCAAAGAATTGGGCGGATTCACCGCCTTGGACAGGAAGAGGATGTCAGGATTTATAACTTTGCCACGAAAAATACTGTTGAAGAACATATTCTAAAGTTACTATACGAAAAAATTAATTTATTTGAAAAAGTAATTGGTGAATTGGATGATATTCTAACCAAACTGGATATTAACAACATTGAAGAATATTTAATTGATGTGGTCGGCGAGTCCAAAACAGAGGGCGAAATGAAAATCAAGATGGATAATTTTTCATCGATGATCCAATTCGCTCAATCCATGAAGGAAGGTGAGGTTCATGCAGCAACAGGAAATTCATGATTTTTTAATAACTTACTTTAAAGCCAATGAATGTGAAATACTGGATAATAAACCAACCCACCTTACAGTTCAACTAACGATAGAAATGGATAAAGAATTAATGAACCGGCCCTTTTATTGGCACTACCTGGAAAAAACGGGTGGCATTCCGAACCCAGCCCAGATGACTTTCATTACCGATCCAGAACAAGCCCCACCCGACCTAAAGGGAGAAATGATTCATTTTGGCTCCCCTCGGCTCCATCAGATTATTCAATCAACAAAAAAGCTGGCAGGGTATACTAGACTTTTTGAAGATACTCCTCCATCAATGAGCGGGAATAATCCATTGTTCCCATGGCTTACCCTGAATGTGAAAATATCCTACCAATGCGATCGTAAAAAAGATACTTTTATGTCCATCGGATTGAATTTAATTTCAGGAGAAATCATGGAAGGATTTCACCATCGGGTTTTACCGGTTAAGGTCACCCCAAAAATACCGGATTACTCGTTTACGCTTTCACCGCTCATCATGCCGAAGAGTGGATTGGCAAGACTTGATACATACATTAGAAGGAGCTTCGAGGATGATGACCATTCTTGGGCGGAAGAAGCCATGCTGCGCTGGCAGAATGACTTGAACTTATTGGAGCATTTTTACAAGGACATGGACGAAAAAAGTGAGAGTTATTTTACCGAAAAAGAAGCCTTAAAAGCTCAATACGAACCGAACATCCGAATATCCATCATCAACGGAGGTTTGTTTTACCTTTCAGATAGGGCGTTGGGATAGTAAAAACCATACTTAAAAAAACAGATGTCCTAAGTTTAGGACATCTGTTTTATTTTTTGATATTTTTCCTTACGAACATCGACAAAGCAAAAGGGACAATGCCAAACCAATGGGATATACCATGATTTTTATCCTCTTTTCTATGACGGCGCTTTTCTTTTCGTTCTTTTTTGGTCAGATTAAAATACTCGACAAGCTGTTGCGTCAGATATTTAATATAAGCGTTTGTAGACATTTAAAATCACCCTATGCAAAGTATGCCCGGCTAGCGCTTCTTTTAATCCTTCTCTTGTTCGTTAAACACGTAAATCGTTGAAAATGGGTCAGCGTTTTAAAAAGAGAATTGATCTTTGAGTATTACATCGCCTGCTTTTCTATCCATTCTATCACTCTCCCCGCTTCTTTATCATATTGAATGATGACCCTGCCAACGCGGCCATTTTTAGTTGTGGAAGAAAATTCGAGATAGACGTAAGGACCGTCTTGCTTCGTTAAGGAATACTTCACCACACCATTTGGGTATGAGATTTCCCCCTGAATGATGTCCGGGATCACTTCCCCCAGCTCTTCCGTCACATCCTTAACGGCGAGATGTACAAGATGGTCGGCCACAAGCGATTCTTCCACTTCTTTATAAAACCTTTTATCGAGGATAAATTGATCGATCATCAATATCGTCAACATGATGAAAACACTTGCTACAATCATTACCATCGGGAAAACGACTCCTTTTTGATTATTCATCGACTTTCTTCACATTTTTAAAGAAAGGATGAAATCTTCGACTGAAAGTAGTCCCTGCTTTATCCGTTATATTTAAAACAATGACACCGCCATCCTTCTCGACCTGGAATTCCGAAATGTTCTGCAAGATGACCTCATGCCCCATACCATTCACTCGCCTTCGGACCTTATCCTCATATTGTTCAATGGATGATAATTGCTCACCTGAAAGCAAATATAATTTATTTCCCATTACATCCTGATCTATTGAACTCCGGACCTCCTGCTGCATTTGCATAGTAAAGACCTCCCACTCTTTAGGATGTAATTTGTCAATGGACCTCACCTGGGTATGAATGGTTGAAAAAAGTTCTAATACAAAAAGAGACGTCGTCATTAAGATCATTAAAGAAAAAAGCATTTCGATCATCGTAAAACCATCATTTTTTCGCAGCATCACAAATGGATTCATATTTACCAGATTCATCTTCATAACATACACACCCTTCAATCATCCCAGGGAAATCCCCATGGTCCCTCCATATCAATTCATAGGATTTTCTTCGGTAAATGATATCCTGTCCAACAGCTTGTATCTCCCCATCGATGAACGCCGTCAATCTTTCATATAATAAATGGTGGGCTTCTGTCCTTATGACAATATTTTTACGATGTGTCATCAACTCTTCAAGAATCGGTAAAATGGAAAGGACCACGAAAATACAAATGGAAAATGCGGCAATAATCTCAAGGTAGACGTAACCCTTACAATTTCTCAATCCTGAACCTCCCTTTACCGATATTGAGGACCAATTTGTACTTTCCTTTTAAAGTGTCAACCATCATCGTTCCAGCTTTTGAAGCATTTCCATACTGATTAAAATGAAAGCTGAACCCTAATGTTCCACTTAAGAACTGTATATCCTCTGGTATGCTTAACTCTAGAAGAGTTCCCTCCTTATATGACGAAACACTATAAAACTTATTGGTATTATCAATATGGAGGTAAATCAAGCTCTCATGACTGATGGCATACTGTTGTGCGTAGAAAAGATCTTCATGGAATTGAGAAAGAAATAACCTGATTTCCATCCCTTTTGTGAAGCTTGGATATAAATTTGGGCTGATGGAAATCAGGAGTATAAAAATAACGAGGACAATAAGGGTTTCAGACAGGGTATACCCCCCATTGGAATGCCGTATATTCACTTTTCTCCTACTCAACGACCGTTACCTTTCCTTTGTTATCCAAACTAATAGCATTCCCATTAGGACAAGATGTCTGTTTGAGATAGCCTTGACTTTCCAATTCATCGATACTTGCGGGCAATTTAGCATTGTCGATCTCATATGCCTGAACCTGTGCTTGAGCCATCTTAACGAATGCTTCACACCCTTTAGACTGGATTGTAGATTGATTCTTCGTGATATTTGGGATTGTTATAATCAAAAGAATGGATATTACAAGTAAAACAATAAGCATCTCAATTAGTGTAAAACCTCGTTCATTCATCATTTTCTTCATCATATCATCCTGCCCTGAAACCATTTGGCACCATTTGATTTCAGGGCAATTTCACCTCCTGAATGCAGTGCTAAACACTATATACCTTCGAGCAGAGAGAACATTGGCAGCAAAACCGCTAAATAAATGGAAACGATCAAAAGACCTATCAAGGAAAACATAAGAGGCTGAATGATTTTCAAGATTGCATTCATTCTCTCTTCAATTTTCTCGAGTAAAAAACGACTGTAATGATGCAGCTCTGCATCAAGTCTGCCGTATTTTTGACCATTTGCAGCAACCACCGGTAAGTTTCCATCGAAATAGGGGAGCTCCTTAAAGATCATTTCAAGCGATCTTCCCTCAGTCAGATCATCCTTGATGATAGAGCATAGTTTTTGGTAAAAAGGCTGTTGCTGGTTTTTAGAGAATAATTTGATGCTTTCGTTAATCGAAAGCCCTCCGGAAAGCAAACCGCTGAATTGGCTTGCAAAGAAATAAGTTTCGTATAACTTGATGAAGGTCCCGAATATCGGAATGCCCATCAAAATCCGCCGCTGCCTTAATGGGCATAATTCATTGAACCAAAATCGTTTGAGCACATACAGGAATAGGAGCAATCCAAGCAATATGAAGGGGAGGACTGGGAGAATGAATGTAGAAGCTGACATTAATTTCAAGATTGCATTCTGATCGACATCCATCGTGAAATAGATTGCCTGAAATTTAGGAAGGAGAACACTCTGAAGTATATAAAAAACGATGCTTACAAAAATGACTAAGAATACGGGATAGACCATTAACTTTTTTACTTTATCCATATCCTCCGTTCTTTTCTTCCAATATTGCCCTCCTTCTATCAACGCCCGATCCAGGTCGCCGTATTGCTCTCCATAAAATATATAACTTACAAGCTGCGGATGAAAATTAAGGTGAATTAGCACCTGGTGCAACGGATATCCATTCCTTAAATCCTTTATGGCCTGAGCGAAATCTTCCGCTTTCTTCTTCGATTCCTGGAATTCCAGAAAATGTAATGCGTCCGCCAAGGGATAACCATGACTTAATAATTCCCCTAGTTTCGAAATAAAGACCGCCTGTTCTTTTAGCTGCCATTTACTTTTTTGCTTCATCGTATACCAGCCGTTCATATTCCAGGGAATCCACATAGCCCATTGCAACCGCTTTTCCTATTTCATCCTTCAATTGGCGGTAGCTTACCGTACCCCTTCCTTTTTCATCCCCCATCATCCGAAGGACATTGGCCATGCTTTTTCCATAAAGCAATTCATACACACTTGCCCTTTTGTTCCTGGCAGTCATTTGGCAAGCAATAGCACAGTCGCCTTTACATGGTACACAGCTTAATTCAACCAGCCGCTGTGCTGTCACGCCAATCAAACTCTGTTCAATTTCAAGCAGGCTGACACCAAATTCAAGTAACCTGGAGATAGCGCCCTGTGCATCCCTTGTATGCATGGTTGTAAGTATCAAATGACCGGTTAGTGCAGCACGAACTGCAATTTTGGCCGTTTCGGCATCCCTGACCTCCCCAACCATGATCACATCGGGATCATGCCTTAGCACAGCTTTTAGTCCGACAGAATAAGTAATGCCTGCCTTTTCATTGATTTGGACTTGCAGTACCTTTTCGGATACATTTTCAATGGGATCTTCAAGTGATATGATATTTCGATTGATCATCTCATGGGCATGATGAAGCAGGGAATATAGTGTGGTGGTTTTTCCACTTCCGGTTGGACCGGTAAATATGAGCATGCCATGGGAATGCTTCAAAAGTGCAATCAATTTTTGAACGGTGTTTGGAAATAAGGATAACTGTTCTAGAGGAAGGATATTCTGTTGGGGTATTAAGCGGATGACCAAGCTTTCAAGATAGGCAGTGGGTAAAGTGGAAAGGCGGAGTCCAACCACTTGGTTAGCCAAATTGATGGTGATAGCACCACTCTGTGGCCTCCTTTTCTCGCCTATATCCATTGCGGCAAGGAACTTCAAATGGGCTATCAGCCTTTCAGCTTCAAAGAATGATATGGTTTCCTGAGGAACGAGCTTATTGTCTATCCTGAATTGGATGAGGGGCCCCTCCCTGCGAAAAAAAATGTGGATATCCGAAGCCGATGACCGTATGGCACTGGTAAGTATTTTTTCTGCGGTCTTTTCAATCGATATCAAAACATTCATCACCTCCTATGTTTCTTGTGGATGAATTCGACAATCCACGACAAATTCCTGCTTAAGAATAAAAAAATCCTCGAAAAAATTTCGAGAATCGATTTACATGCTCATTTTCAAACCAAGCCTTTGTGAAACCAAATTTCTTAATGCGTCCTCATTATGACCAATCACCAGTTTTTTCCCGTCGATGAGGATGGGCCTTCTTAATAACTTCGGTTCATTTGTTAATAATTGGATGACATCAGAAAGCATCATTTCGTCAATATTAACATGTAAGCTTTTGTAAGCTTCACTTCTTGTTGCTAAGACTTCATCAAGTCCTTCCGTTGTCAATTCAAGAATTCGTTTTAATTCTGCTTCTGTTGGAGTCTCTCTGAATAAATGTCGCTCATCGAAGGAAACATGATTGGCTTTTAACCATTTTTTTGTTTTTCGACAAGATGTACAACTTGGGTACGAAAAGAAAGTTAACTGTTCCATACTAATCCTCCCCGTTCACATTTTGTATATATTTATAATCTTTATAATGACTGTATAACATTTGTATAATTATTGTACATCCATTTACCTTATAAGACCGTTTAAATTGTGAATTTTTTTTAAACTAAGGGGAGTTTGCCATATCTTTTATTCCATTTTTTTCTGCCTGCATTATAATGAACATAGTTAAACTATGGAACCGCAGGAGGAAATAATGGAACAAACGTTAAAAATAACAAACGTGTTAGCAGATCCCACCAGATATTATATATACCAACATATTGTGGACAATCATGGGGATGTATCCGTACAGCAAATCGCCGATTCCTTTAAAATCCATCCAAATGTTGCCCGCCTACATTTGTCAAAACTGGAGGATGTGGATTTGTTGACATCGGATGCCCGTAAGACAGGGAAAGGCGGCCGCCCTAGCAGACTTTATCGTTTGTCTGATAAAGTCATTCAGCTTCATTTTCCATATAGGGACTATCAACTGCTTTCAAGGATTGCAATCCAGACGATGATGAAATTAGGGGAAAAAGGAAAACAAGCTCTTTATGAAACGGGAAAAGTATTCGGAGAGGAATTGATCAATCAGCAACTAGCATTGAACTCAACGCCGATTGATAGACTTGCTTTTGCGGAAAGAGTCAACATGCTTAAAAATGCTGCCACCATTGCTGGTTTATCACCCGAAATACAAGCTAGCGAAGAAGAAAATAAAATATACTTTCGTATCTTCAATTGCCCATTTAAGGAAGTTACCGAAGTAGAGCCAGGTACAATCTGTTCCATGCACAATTCATTTTTAAAAGGTATGTTCGAAGCCTTGTTTGACAATGTCAATATTGTGGAATTAGAAAATATGATGTCTAATTGCACAACGTGCTCATATCAGGCATCGGTTCTCACATAGAAACAAAAGGCATCCTTTACATTACCTTACAATTTCATTTATAATTATTTAGAATGTACACGACTAGACATAAGGAGGGATTCGGATGGAACGCATGTTCAGAGTATGTGGATTTTGGACAGGGATTATGGCAATTTTCTTTTATCTTGGCCATATGCATCAAACGTCTTTACTTTTCTTTGCACAAACCGGCTTTTTTGTACTTTTAAGTTATTTGAAATTATCTGAGCGCATGTATATTTATGTTTTCGGCGCCTATCTTACCGTTTTCTTTGCAGGATTTTCCTACTGGAGCGTATTTATGATGACTCCGGGTACTGCCCATTAAGAACAAGCAATATTACATAACCCATGAATTTTGAATTCATGGGTTTTTACCTGTCCTCATTCAGGAAGGATCCTTGCTTCTTCAGCTAAATTCTTCGATTGAAGCAACACTCTGAAATGTTCACTATATCCCCCTGGAAGGATCAGCCCCCGAATTGCACGGTTACGCTTCGCCGTCTTGGAAAATGGATCAGTCTCTTTGTGGTCCTTCAATTCCTCAAGGATCCCCGTTTTAAGCAGGAATTCATTTTGAATATAAAGCCCCTGATCAAAAAATCCCCTTCTTTTTCCAATTTCAATTAATGTGTCAAAATGGATATGTGTCGTCAAATCCATATCACCTGGATACATAAGTGCATCTTTAATCATTTCATGCTGATAATAGCCCCTCAAGCTCCCTTGAAGATGAGCTGGCTCCTTCCATTCCCTTTCGATATAACCATAATCAATTGTAAGGAGAATACCCGATTCGATACGGGAAACGATCTTCTCATATTCCTCGACCATTTTTAGCGGAACTTCGTATCGTTGTTTTTCAATTAACGTGATAGCCCGATCTGTAAGGTAAGCGAGTATATCAGGGTTGACCAATGGTTCCCTCACTTCCACCAAATCGCCATCCTTTTCAGTGACGAATATCTCTACAAGGGCCCCCTCATACTTTTCAATGACATGTACAGGCAAAGCATCGAAAAGTTCGTTTGAAAAGACGATTCCATTTACATTCGTCCAATTTTCCAAACTGGCAGCAGAAACTGCCTGTTTGAACATCCCCACACGTTCTTGCTGAATCTTTCTGTGATACGGACTGCCATCCACAAGGATATAAGTCAGAGATTCCCATATCAGCGGTTCCGTTTCTTTAATGAAAACGAGGATATCATAAGCCAACTTACCGTCTCCTGCGCCTACTTCGATGATTCTTGGCGATAGTCCGCACATTTTTATCAAATAAACGAACCATCTGGCCAGTGACCTCCCAAATGCATCCCCAACATTACCGGACGTATAAAAATCCCCTTTTGAGCCAATCTTCTTTTTTTGACGCACATAGTAGCCTATATTTGGTGTATACAAAACAGCATCCATATAATCATGATAGGAAATTCCCTTTTGGGGGCTGCTTGCAATCAATTCCTTCAAGTGACCTTTCAACACAATGCCTCCGTCTCTATTAATTCATACTATATATTTAAAGTTCATAAAATGTTCAATTTTTCATGACAACGTTCATAAAAGGTGCACCACTATCAATGAATGTTTCCCCTTTAAAATAGGCATTTTTCAAAGTAAGAAATATTCCACTCCCAGGAAGGCCCTTAAATTCCCGTGAGCCTTTTCATCACCCGCCATTCCCAAATCACCAAAAGAGACAAAATGTTTTTTATATTCAGTATAGTCCCGGAAATGATCCATTTCAATATTTTTACATTATAAGGACTTAAAATAAAACAGGTGCCATCTATGGCACCTGTAATAGTCATTATCTCAAAAAGGGATTGGTATTCTTTTCATCTAAAATGGTCGTGACCGGCCCATGACCGGGAAAAACGATGGCATCATCAGGAAGTGTCAGCAGCTTCGTATCAATGCTTTTCAACAGCACTGCCTCGCTTCCGCCTATTAAATCAGTTCTGCCAACGCTTCCCTGGAACAAGACGTCCCCTGAAAAGAGGAGACGTTCCTCCTTCACATAATACGAAACGCTCCCTGGAGAGTGTCCGGGGGTTTCGAATACTTCAAAAGTGAATCCACCAATAGTAAGTTCCTGCTCATTTGCCAGGATATGATCGGCAGGCTTCATTCGCATTGGATTTTCAGGGAACCAGTTTTGGGAACCATTCAAAGCGGGATCAAGCAGCCACTTAGCCTCTTTTTCGTGAATATATGCTGGGATCTCATAATAATCCCGAATAGCATCAAGGGCACCGATATGGTCAAAATGTGCATGCGTCAATAAAATCGCTAAAGGCTTTAATTTTTTTGTCTGTATGTACTGTATGATTTTCTGAGGCTCTTCACCCGGATCGAAAATGATGCAATCCTGTCCATTGGAAACTACATAACAATTCGTTTGCAGCGGTCCTAGAGGAATTTGTGTCCATTTCATTTCCATCACTCCAATATGATTTTCTATCTACATCTTACACCAATTCACGCACTAATGTTAATCCAGTTTACTCAAGTCATAGAAGTATCACCTTTTAAACCTCGACAAATAATTAAAAAAATATTAAGATATTAACAAATGCAATCTTTTCTACATATTTTTGGTAGTTGCTTTATTCTCTGGGTATATTATTAGAGATTAGGTATTCATTACGAAAAAGGGGGTTTTGATATGATATTAATGGTTGTTTTCGGACTTGTGGCTATCTTAGGGCTGGCAGCTGTATTTACCACATTAAAAAAGAGAAACTTCTTAGGATTCATTTTTGCAGCCGGCAGTGCAGTCGTGTTTGGCTGGTTCACTGTCATGACTGTCATCAACAGCGGTTTTCCTGTTGCCCATTAAAGAAAAAGCTCGCCATCCGGCGAGCTTTTGTATTTAGGTCATTATGTTTGTTTGAACAATCTTTGTATTTGATGGGTTTTCATATCAATCATTTTCTCAAATTGATATCCATATAAGCAGAGGTTGCCATCAAGCGAACAGCTTAATGGTTCATTTTCCATGTCCTTCATCAATTCTTCTTGTGTGCCTTTTGCCCAATTAAATTTAGTTAAGGTAAACCTTCCCTCATATTGGTCTGCATCTTTTGATTCATTAGGAATAAACGTTATGAATTCCTTGTTTTTTTCAATGATATCATAAGATGGAATCACCCAATCTGAAAAGCTTTTCAATAGTGGCACGGAAAAAGAGTGGATCGGCTTGTTTGTTGAATCATAAAAGGCATATGTACCCCGATCTTGTTTTTCTGTCTCCACTTGAATCGTCATCAGCGCTTGTTTCATTTTTTTAAAGTGAATGACATCGAGCATAAGGCTGTCCGCCCCGTCACCATTCAGCGCCTTTCTTTCTAAGGGAGCCGTCAAAGCAGGTTCTTCCTTATCCCAATCGAGAAACATCAATTCCTTTTCGCCTGCCCATTGTGCAAAGGGCTGCGGAAAGTCCAATGTTTCCATCGTTTGATCATCTGGATTCAACACATAGCTGCTGTAAGTCCAGTCTTCATAAAAACTCGATAAAAACAACATGCCATCTTGATATGAATTCCACTCATAAGCTAATTCATAAGCTGGGATTGAAACCGAATAAAGCGGATTTCCTGTTTTATCAAGTATTGTGATTGATGCTTTCCCCGAAGATGTGAAGGACGATACCAAAATATGCGTACCAGACGGACTGATTGATACTTCGGAAAACGCAAAAGCCGGCTGATAGAAAACGGAAGTGTCATTCGTCTCCAAATTCCATGCCATCAACTGGGATACTTTACTACCATCCCGCTTCACAGAATATAAAATGGTTTTAGAATCCAGCCATCCATAAATGGCTTCGATTTTTTCCGTTTCTGCAGTCGGGACCTTTAAATTGCTTACTGAAGTTTCCAGTTTAGATTGGGATTGTTCTTTTTCCGTATCATTTACGGGTTTACTAAGGTCCTTGGAAGGCTCACAAGCCGTGATAAGAAGGATAGTGGAGATAAATAATGGGATGAAACACAACATCTTACAGATGGAAAGCCGCATACAAAGTGCTGCTTTTGATACTTTAATCCCCACACACCTCCCACTTCAAAAATAAACGCCTGGCATATGTGAGCGAGACATTAGAAAGAGAGTAAGGATTACCAATCGAACCCTTACGACTTTCATTATAAAGTAAAAAAGAGAAAAAGTGGCGATTAATTACCTTGTATTTTTTTGGAAGTATATTAGAAAAATGTCATCACATATACAAGCCTGCCATCAAAATCTTAACGGTATCTTTATATATACCAGGTAAATGGGATAAGGGAAGTGGATTGATGCCTTTTCCCAGCTCAATTGTGAACCCGCCACGTTTAAATTCCTGAATGAACCAATCTTTATACCCAGCATGGCTGTCAATGTATTGAACCGCCCGATATCCGCTGCGCTCCTCAAACTCCCTTGCAACATTCGCCGCCTGTTCAGGTTCATGTCCTTCATATCCCCAATAAAATTCCTTTCCCTGTGTGTGAAGTGCTAGCACTCTTTCAAAATTCCGTCTTTTTGCCAGCTCCTTCATGGCCAATGCTTCTGGCTCTGATAAAGCGGTCTCTCCTGGATAATCCCTCGGAGCAGGGACTTTAGGAATTTTCCTTTGCTTTTCAATCTCCCAATTGGCCGGATATTGATTATTCAGGTCTACACCACGGATATTGGCTTTCCAAGCATAAAAAGCAGGATTACCATTATTCATTTTTAATACATTAAATTTCCCCTCTGCCGCCTCCTCCCCCTTTAGGACTAGCTCGACTCCATCAGGATTCACCATTGGAACCATCGAAATAGTAACTTCCCGATAGAAAGGCATACAATCCATTCCGCATAATGTACGATCATTCGTTACTGCCAACAGCAAATCATTCAGCCATTTCATCAAGACCGCCGATGTGATCCATTCATTTGCATGAAACGAACCATTATAATGTATGAGCTTATCACCTTTACCGACCCTCACCTCATGAAGTTCTTTTCCTAATACACTCCTCCCAATCGATTCAACTTTTATGAAGGGATAATGAAAAGAAAGAATATCAAGGTCGTCAAGAAGTGTTTGATAATCATATGGCTTTTCGGTGACAAGCATGGGATGCATGACTCTGACGGGTACGGAAAATGGTTTTTGTTCACCTTGATTCAACAACAATATCGCATCGATTGGCAATTGAGACTGTAAAGCGATATCGGAAAAATCGATATCTAGCCGGGACTCTTCTTGAATAACGAACCCCGGTATTTGCACCTCCATGCCATTTGGCAAAATCCCTCCCGTAATGGAGGGATTTGCATCCTCAATCAAGACACGTGGAATTTGGAACAATTGACTATAATATGCCAAATCATCCCCGCTTCTGCTTACGACTTTCATTCAGCCTCCGCCCCTTTCATTGTTTAATCTTTATGAAACGAAAGGCCGAAAGATGTTCAGGAAGTCTCCCGTGTTTCAAATTGAATGGTGATCCTCCTTTAATGGTGCCGATTCTCCTCACAAAAACAAAAAAACCTGGATTAGCCAGGTTTCCATTTTCAACGTTGCTCATAAAATCGAAGCAAGTCGCCATATATTACTTTATCGGAGTAATTAAGTTCCTGCTTCGCCTTTTCTAAATACTTCTCACATGGACTCTTGTCCGTCGCCGTTCCGGTCTTTTTATCATAGCAGGTATCCATCGTATACAGATGATCCTTCGTGATGAAGCTGCTATCGCGAAGAACGGTGAATTCTATTTTCTCTTCGGAAAATAAATCTTTGCCGAATTCGATATAATCATCATTTTCAACGCCCAATAAATGCAGGAGTGTCGGCCTTACATCAATTTGGCCGGAAACGGTGGAAATCGTTTTTCCCTTCTGTCCTGGGACATGTATGATCAGCGGGACACGCTGAAGTTGGATGGATTCGAACGGCGTGATTTCCTTACCCAGGAACTGGCTCATGGCAGAGTTATGATTTTCCGAAATACCATAATGGTCCCCATATAGTACAATAATCGAATTCTCATATATGCCATCACGTTTCAAATCGCCAATAAATCGTTCCAAGGCTTCGTCCGTATAACGTACGGTCGGAAAATACCGATTCAAGGTTTTGGAATTTGAATCGTATGGTTCCAATGATCGGTCTGCTTCATTCAAAGTGAATGGGAAATGATTGGTTAACTTTATGAATTTGGCATAAAAAGGCTCCGGCATCCCCTTCAAGTGAGCAATTGATTGCTTGAAGAACGATTTATCATTCAAACCCCAATTGATGGAATTCCTTTCAGAGACCTTGTATTCATCACTATCATAAAACCGCTGGTACCCAAGAGAATCGTACATCATGTCACGATTCCAAAAGCTTTTATTATTGGCATGCAAGGAAGCCGTATAGTAACCTTTTTCCGTTAAGATTTCGGGGGTGGCTTTGTATTCATTTTGGGAATGCGTGAAAAATACTGCACCTCTACCTAAAGGATAAAGGGAATTCTCAATAATGAATTCTGAATCAGATGTTTTCCCCTGGCCAGTTTGGTGATAAAAGTTATTGAAATAATAGCTCTCTTTAATGAATTCATTCAGAAAAGGAGTGATTTCTTCCCCGTTCACTGTTTTATTGATGACAAAGCTTTGAGTGGATTCCAATGATACAAGAATCACATTTTTGCCTTTTGCCAGACCATATAGATCATCATTAACCGCTTTTTGATTGGAACGGATATAATTTTCAATTTCCGCCAATTCACTGCCATCCGCAAGGGCGCGTTGAGCTGATGATTTCGTCTGTAATATTGCATCATAGAGATGATAATGGTACGTACCAATATTCTTAACGAGGATTTCGCGGTCAAACGTTCTTGTCAGGAGTTCAGGACGCTCCGCTTCCGCTAAAGCTAAATTAAAGAATGTCACTCCTAAAGTCATTAACACTAAGAATTTACGATCCTGTGGATTGTATGAACGATCGTGGAATATTTTCGGTTTGTATTTGACCAAAAGCATCAAGAAAAGAATATCGGCAAAATACAAAAGGTCACCCGGATTGATCAATTCATGTACACTGCTTCCAAGGTCGCTCATATTGCTCGTTTGAAAAAGAACGGGAATGGTTAAAAAGTCATTGAAAAAGCGAAAAAAAACAAGGTTGGCAAACAGGACAAGGGTGATGAAAAAACTCATGATCAATAAGTATGCTGTCCGCCTTTTTTCCTTTAAAAATATATTTATGCTAAGGGTAAGTAATAGGAAACTGACCGGATTGATGAATAATATGAACTCCTGGACCCAATTTTCAATATCTATCTCAAAACTCGTTTTATAAGCAATGTATGTTTTAAGCCAAAGCGATATTAATAGGACCCAAAACAATGAGTATCCTTGATTTTTGAAGACCCTTTTCACTACTGGTCCCTCCTCATTGAAGAAGCGCTGGCGCTATGAACCAGAGCGTTTCAATCATGGGTCATGGTTCTTCTCTCCCGCAATGCAAAATCAGGAACGATTGGACCTGCCCCTTAAAGTTGTTAAACTGTCTGAAAATTACGTCTACTTTCATTATACCCCTGTTTGCCACAGGGCCACGCAACGGATCAAGTATTCAATTGGCTTTTGATAAGCCAGGCTGCACCTATTACCCCTGCATCATTGCCTAGTGTTGCCAGGCTGATTTTCGTTGATTTATTAACCCGTTTGAATGCATACTTTCCAAAAGCAGAACGGACAGTATCAAGCAGAATGTCCCCCGCTTGTGAAACGCCCCCGCCAATGACGATTTTATCTGGATTCATCACATTTCCAACATGTGATAGTGCTAACCCTAGGTAATTGCCTACCTTATCTACCACAGCTGTGGACAAAGGATCACCTGCTGCAGCGCATTGGAATAACAATTTGGAAGTAACCACATTTCCCTCGTCGACTTTCTGCTGAAGCATTGACTTTTCATCGGCATTATTCAAGGCCTCTAAAGCCATACGGACGATTCCCGTTGCTGAAGCGACCGTTTCCAAACAACCTGTCTTGCCGCAATTGCACGGCGCCCCGCCGTCTGTTATGACCGTTATATGGCCCACTTCTCCAGCAGCACCACTAATACCATGGACAATTTGCCCATTATGGATGATCCCGCCGCCTACACCCGTACCTAAAGTGACACAAACGAGGTCTTTGGCGCCATTACCCGCACCTTTCCACATTTCTCCCAAAGCTGCCATATTGGCATCATTATCGATCACCGCAGGGAGAGATGTCTCCACTTCCAATAAATCTTTTAAAGGATAATCTTTCCAGCCTAGATTGACGGCTTCATATATGGAACCACTTACAAAATTCACAGGGCCGGGGGCACCCATTCCTATCCCAACTATCTTACTCTTCGGTTCATTAAGTTCCACGAGCTTCGCATCAATCGCTTTTGCTATGTTAATCGTAATGAATTTGCCCTTTTCGGAGATGTCCGTGCTGATTTCCCATTTATGAATAATCTCTCCGTATGAATTGATCAGAGCCAGTTTGGTAGTTGTACCGCCTAAATCTACACCCATCAGCCACTTTTCCATCATTCTCACCTTTTTTATCATTTTTTTTTCTTTTTTTCCCTTTCAAGAGACAATTGCTGCCTAATTAAAAGGATTGCCATTTGATAATCTTTCGTATCCATCATCTGCATACGGTGGATTTCCCTGATTTCAGCTTCCATCAGTTCAAGCTCGGCTAGCCGATCACCAATATAAATAAATGTACCGAATCTTTTCAAGTATTGCTGAAGATCATAATATGTTTTCATTGTTAGCCTCTTTAGTCTTTTATATAGGAAAGTATATCGAATCAGCCTCTTTACAACAAGCGTCCATTTCCTCTTTTGATAATTTTACCCATCCCCCTCATACATGTCCAACTCTATTCATATGATGAAATATCAAGAATGTGAACGCCTAATGAGGACTCTCTCGATTTGATTTAAAAATTTGGAACAACTTAATATTTTTTAAAATCATTCATCGTACGTGAAAACGGAGGGGAAAAATGAAAAATGAAACTACAATTGAAGTATACCGTCTTTTTAGTCTTAACCACCATTTTTGTCATCCTTTACTTTTCAAATAATAGACAGGCAGAGGAAACCATTATTTTTTTCCCCATCGATTCCTCGCTCCATTTTGAACATGCTTCAACCCACCTGACACCGAAGGGTACCGGGGGTTCCACCTATTCCATTACTTGGAAGGTGGATTCTGCGTTGGACCAGCCTGCTTATTTACGTCAGGACGTATCGCTCTTATACAAAAATGGAAAATTGGCCGGAGCTTTAAAAAATTGGCGGCAAAATAAACAAGAACTCTCTCAAAAAGCGGAATCTAAAGAAAGGGAGAGCGGGCGTTACGAAGCGGTAACATTTCATTATGCCGAGGTTCATCCGGCTGACACAATTTTCACCAGTGCACAGCAGCTCAGTAAAGATAAACTTTATACAGTAACATCACCAGTTTTTCAATATTTCCATCGTCCCCTTTCAGAAGAACAGATTCAATGGAAAAAAACGCTGGACGGTTTGACTGATCAAACGGTTCAAAATGGTTTGGAGAAAGCAGGTCAAGCATTTCAAGTTAATCTGGATCAGTACAATATCATCTCATTGACGGATCTGCCCTCAAAAAAAAATCAATGGCTTTCCGCCTTCCCCCAATTCAAACGGGAAGAAATTGTGGGAAAGCTATGGGAGGGGCTTTATAAAAATTATGTGTTAGGCATTAAAAAGGAGGATGGATCCACTGTGAGTCCACAAGGAAGCACCATCCCCCAATTGCTTATGGCGAAGAACCAGGGTGAAATACTTGTCTTGTTTACCCTGAAAGACGGTACCCCAATCATGCTACGTCAAAAGTTATAATCGCTTTTCAATTTCTGCCAACAGTTTAACATATGACTTTTTATCCGGGGCTAGCTCAATAGCCTTTTCAGCTTGCTCCTTAGCTTTGTCGAATGATTCGAGCTTCATGTAGACTAAGGCCAGATTGTAATGCGCCCCATGCAAATCCGGATTACTTTCAATCGCTTTTTCATAATAATCCCTTGCTTTGTATAAGTCGTCTTTATCAAAAGATAAATTCCCAAGCATAAAAAGCGATTGTGGTGCATCTGGGTTTTGATCCACATAATTGAATAACATCTCTTCTGCTTTATCTTCTTCTGCATCATCAATATACTTTTGGGCTAGCATGGCCATGGTATTATCATCTATAGCTGCATCGCTCTGATGTTTAAAACCAAATTGAAGCATGCCATAGGTCAGTATCGCAGTTCCTATTAAAAAAGCCAGCTGCCGAAAGAGATTCCTGGTTTTTGGCAGATGGACCACTCCAGCAGCCAAGAACCCGCCAACCAACCCTCCGATATGCCCTGCATTGTCAATTCCCGAAACGGTGAAACCATATATCAGGTTAATGATAATTAACGCGATCACCGTTGAGCCCATCGAGCGCATGAATAATTTTGGATAGACGATGCCAAAGTACAGAAGGGCCCCAAAACAGCCAAAAATGGCGCCGCTCGCCCCTGCCGAAAGATTCGGGGTCATGATGAAGCTGCCTAGAGTTCCGGCGAAACCTGCGAATATATAGATAAAAAGGAACCTGGCATTACCGTAAATCCTTTCTACTTCAGCACCGATCAAATACAATGAAAATGTATTCATCAGTAAATGAATGAACCCAATATGGATGATCATCGGTGTAAAGAACCGCCACCATTCCCCTTGTATGATATAAGGGGAATATTTAGCGCCAAACTCAATCAAAGTATTGGAGTTGGTGCTGCCTCCATTAAACTCCATCAAGATGAACATAGCTATTTGTATCGCTATGAATATATATGTAAAGAATGGCTTATTTGCATTTTGAAATACTTTCTGCTCAGCCTTAGCCTTTTTGACTGACTCCGAGATGGCGTCTTTCTTTACTGCGAGAACCTTTTCCTCATCTATTTCATTTTCTTTAAGAACTTGAATTGAAAGTGGTTTTTTCAAAACATGCTCAAGGTTTTGCAACGAATCATGAAATGATTCACAAGTAAGAATAAACGTGTTAACATTCGTTTTTTTAAAGGAAGCCACCTGTAAACTAAAGTCATGATCATCGACCGGGGCAAATTTACTAACATAGATACTTAGTATGTCTATGGGCTTTTTGTATAATTTCCTCCTGATCCTTTCCCCATTCTGCAGCGTTCGGTCGATATCACGTTTCAGCCAATTAGCCCAATCCAAATCATGTCGAATGAGCCTGATGACTGGAAACTCCTTATTCTTATCGCTCTCAAGCCAAATCTCCTGATGGTTTTCCGTGACAGTGATCATTCGATAATCATAATGGGCCGACAATTCCCTTATGGTTTCCCAAAACAAATAATCCTCTTTAAATCCCAATGCCTTCCCCACTTTCCAATGAATCTTAAGCTTCTAAAATTCCTGTTTCTATAATTAAAACTATAGACGAAATGATGAAAAAAGTAAAAAGGAGACTGTTTTCCCCTCCACTCTCCCCCTCCTTATAAAAAAAGGAACCCTTGAGAGGTTCCTTTTTAAGATGCCGGCATCATCATTTGGTCTGACTGAACATGCTTTGCATCATTTTATCCCTGAACATTGGCATATCCAAGGACTTAGTCACTAGAAATCTTCTCAGTATGCCGTTAGAAAGCACAGCATTTATCAGGCGGTACCGGTTTTGATAACCTGCATAAACCACTAAACCAACCAAGAAGATTTGAATAATTAATCGAAGCATAACAATCCCTCCTAGCATTAGTTTGATACAGGAAAGGATTTTTATGAGCTAAAAGTGATAATTAATAATTTTCTTCTTCTAATGGGCGTACGTGCGTAAAATCCTTGAAGGGGTAATGAGTTTGCTTACCGCTATATCATGAACCTCTATCGGGAGTTCATCCAAAAATTGAAGGTCGTATGCAAGGGCCATTGTAGCACCTCGGTAATATGAGAGGAAGCGGTCATAATAGCCACCCCCAAAGCCTAGGCGATACCCTTCTTTGGTAAAGGCAAGACCGGGTACGATCAATACGTCCAATTCCTCTTTGAGAGCCTTGGCAGTTTCAGCCACTGGTTCAAGCAATCCATAATAAACAGACTCCAGCTGATTGAAGGAGGAAATCTTTTTGAATTCCATTGTCTTTTTTTCAGGGTCACACTTGGGCACTGCCACTTCTTTCCCTTCACTCCATGCTTGTTCAATGATCCGTACCGTTGGAACTTCAGGTGGAATGGAGATGGTGATGCCAATGGTTTTAGCTTTTTTCCATTCCTCCAGTGAAAATAAGTTTTCAGCGATTCTGCTCGATAGTTCTTCATGTTCCACTTTGGTCAGTTCCATTAAACGGGACCTAACTTCTTTACGGAGCTTATTCTTGTTTTCTCTCATCTCTTCCGACTCCTTTAGTCTACTTCTATTATTATCTCATAATATTTGTTCAATTACGAAAATACGAAGCGGGAAGTTGCTTAATCATTAGTACATTCTGAAAATATTCACTAAATGGGCAACGGACCCTAAAGGAAAGATAGAAAGATGGAAAGATAGAAAGA